>NZ_JBLYZI010000104.1:0-19733 GCF_057680865.1 Endozoicomonas sp. Z74 | reverse complement strand
CCATTGCCCGATTCTCTATCTTCTCTTTGTATCTTTTTTGCCTCTCCCAAATACTCACGGAACAATTTCAATCGCGCCTCAAGATCATCTAAAAGTTTTTCTTTTTTCATTTGACCCGCGCCCCCTGCAGCTCTTTTTCTGCCCATCGAACCGTGTTTTGAAGCCTCATTGCCATTTGCAATAATTCGCCCTGGCTCGGTTCGTCTTTCCACATAACGTCATCGGACAATTTACCGACCTTCACGGCCAACCAATGACGGAAGAAGAAAAGACCATCACCGAACGCCCAATAGTTGATAACTGCGTCCTGAGCACCTTCCAGCGATTCAAGGGCTTTTTGAAAAAAGAGGGGGTTTAGCCGGGCAACAATACCAATCGCCTTTTCCAGACGATTGGCCTTGTAGGCAAGTTTGAGCATTTCCAGCATGGCCGAACCTTGCTCATAGTCGGCGGCTATGGCATCGGCCTGGATCTTGTGACAGTAGTCCTGAAATATTTTTTCGACATCAAGGGCTTCATTCGCCCTGGTGATGGGTATCACCTTCTCGGCTGTGTTCATTGTTATTCACCAGTTTGTTATTGAGAGACAGTTGAAGGTAAAAAAGCCCGCCGCTAAACGGGCACCTCTCAACTGGTGAATTAAGTATGGTTAAGTAACTTACACATGTAAATATCTTACATATGTACAAAACTTCCTCATCAACTACGATAGGTAATAGAAAATTTCAATCGAAAATGGTTATAAAATGAGCAATTCAGCCCCGGAAATTATCCGAACAAAGGACTTTATCAAGCTAATTGAAGCCAAATATAACGCACCAACGACGTATAAAATGGCTAAGTTGCTCAATGTGTCCAGACAGGCCGTAAAACGCTTCAAGGAAGGAGAGATTATAAAGAAAGGATCAATAATGGTAAGGGTTGCGCAGTTATTAGACGCTAACCTTAGCTGGGTGGCCTACCACCTTTTGGCCGAGGAAGCCGAGCGGGACGGGGAAATGGACGTGGTGGAGTCGTTTGTGCAAACTGCACAACAGTATGCGCCTATTGGATTGGCGATAAGTGCCTGTTTTTGTTTGGTTTTCCTCCCCCTTTCCGGCCTTATTTAATACGACCAATAATATATATTATGCGCACTTATAATCTAAACCCTTAAACTTGGCTCTCTCAATCTAAGCATCTGAGTCTGCTGGGCATGGAGCCTTGCCAGCTGACTGCATACCCGGCAGTAACGGTTGATGGCTACTATCGGGTATGAAAGCTCAGACAAAAAGAGACCGTCTAGAGTTTGTATTTGTTGAGTTCTTTTTTACGCCACGCCTTCAGCTTCAACAAGCTGACCTTCGGATACTTCCTCAGGGGGAAGATCAGAGAACAGCATTTCCAGCTCTATCAGGTTTCTTCGCTCTTTATTATCCTTGGCATTCAACCAGGTTGAGTTGGTCTGGCGGCTCTGCTTCATAAGCGTTCCGTTACCACCTGGAACCCGGTTGCCCGGCGTAACCGTTATCTGGTCAGGCAACCAGGCATTTTCGCTGATTTTGAAAAGTAATACATGCTTGATGTTAGTAAGAGGCGTAAACAGCTTCGGTAACGTACAGGAGCAAACTTCTCCCTGTTCCCAGGAATCCAGCCAGTCACCCTTATCACGCTGGGCTGTTGATGATATTCCCTCTTCTGAGATCAGGACAACATAGACTTCACCATTAGTGGCGGCGTCTTTTTCTGCCGATGTATGGATATCCACCTGAAAAACATCCGAGGCAGGCTTCATTCCTGGAGCCTTGCCATCCCCGAATGGAGTCAGGGAGTAAGTTTTTGAGCTGTTCTCGAAGAAGTCGCTCTCAGGCATGACATCGCTTTTATAAATGCGCCCAGTCAATTTGTTTGTCAGATACGCCTGATATCCGCGCCACTTATCGCTGCTGTCATTATGAATGGTTATTTTTGTGAGGGTATGGCTGCTGTTAAGATTCTTGGTACCCAGAGAGAAAACGTCCGCATGCCCTTTCTGGAAGTCGTTATAGCTTGAGTCAAGTTTTAGCCGCTCATCCTTAACCAGTGTTCCATTAGCATCCTCCCCTTCAATGGTCAGGTACATTTTTCCGTCTTTGGTTGAAGAATCGCTTACTCCGGAAGTAACCAGAATAAACTCCCAGTCCAGGCCGTTACTTTTTAGTGTCATTGTCAGGCTCCCAAATCAGGCAGAAATTGCCTGATTTGGATGTTAACGCAAATAAATGAAATATTAACTACCCTGTCCAAATACGATTTTACCTTCCAATTGGATGACCCGAGGCCTCAGCTACTCTTTCTACATCCATTCTACTCATCGATGTGTTTCTTTACGTAACAGTTCTGTTACTCATTGCCGAAATATGAATGGGTTGCTACCAGAAATTTGCCAGAACAGTAGAAAACTGTCTAATATTTATTCTGGTATAGCAGTCACCAGAACGGTTGTGCAGACTAGCCTCCAGCCAATCGATGTAGAAAGTAAACGACGGTACTAGCTGACGACCACCCTGAAAACCAACCAGAGAAGAGAAAGGTAACTGCCAATGACTTTGAAAGGCCTTGTTAAACTGACCCAGCTGATGCAGGAATACCCACTGACCGTGATTCAGTGGCAGATCCTGCTGGTTGTTGCGGAAAATCCCGGTGAAACCATCACCGACCTGGTCAACGAAGAGAAGCTGACCTGTGGTACACCCAGCGATATCGCCGTCAGCGTAAAGCGCCTGGGCGAAGGTCGCCATGACCGGCCAGGTCTTGGGTTGATCAAGAAAGTGCAGCATGAAGACGACGGTCGCTATTTCAAGCTGACACTGAGCGCCAAAGGCAAAAAACTGGTAGAAAAAATCAAGCAGAAATCACGCTACCTGAAATGATCGCAGTGAGTGATCGGGCTCAGTATTGCTGATTTCTGTCTTTCCATAGACGTTTACTGCCAGTATTAAGCTTGAGCCCCTTTACTTGATCTCTTAACAGGGATGCCCCTTTTCCCACTTCGCTTTTCCCTCTTATGACAGGTTGCGGCTCTGGTAACCAAGTCTGCTCCTGAAACATTAACCTCACCCCTTTCAGCCTCCTCCGCAAGGCTGCTATCTCATACTGAACCTTTCAAATTCAAACTGCCCCTACCCCTCTGGCCCTGACGCAGCCTAACGATGCCGTCCCCCCTCTTGCGTTTTAGCTGGCGAGCCTTCTTGCCCCTCTTTTCCCCCTCTTTTATCAGAAAACCAATAATTACTACCGGTAAGTTCAGTTACCGGTAGTAATAAACAAATTATGAATACCATTAAGACCAGTGCTATAATACTGGTATTATCAGTATTTAGAACAATGGAAATACCGCCAATGAGCGAAGATCAGCAGGATTTACAGCGCAGAGAACGGGTTTTCAGAATTCTGGATGACCTCAAGGAGAAGGGAGAACGGATCAATGCCGACAAGGTGGCCCGGATTGGAAAAATGGGAAAGCAGACTGTGCTGCCCTACTACAATGAATGGCGTTTCCTGGGAGACTTGGATCAGCAACAACAGATTGAGCTGCCTGATGATCTGGTTCGGGTATTAAAAAGAGGCATCGCCAGCTGGAAACATGAGCTAGGCGCCCAGAGCCGGGAATTTGAAGAGAGCGCCAATCAGGAAATCGATCAGCTGAAACAGACCGTTCACCAATTGTTAGAGAAAAACGAAGCCCTGGAGAGCCAACTGACATCCACTGAGGCGAATTACCAGCAATCCCAGTCATCCATCAGCAAACTATCCGAAGAGATTCAGGAAAAAGACCAGCAGATTGCCGCCCTGAAAGCAGAACTGTCCGCTGAGAAAAACCAGAACACTCACTGGCAGAAAGCGCTGACCTCCCAGCAAGAAGACCATCGTGATGCACTGGAAAACATGGAAAAACAGCTGGACCACCGTTATCAGGAGCAACTGAACCACTGGATAGGCGTTGTTGATGATGAGCGAAGACAAAAACAGAACCTGGAAAAAAGCAGTCTTCGCCTGAACGAAAAAATGGAGCAAACACTAAAAGAAAACAACGAACTCCAAAACCGGCTCGAGAACAAAACCAGAGCCCATCTGGAAGCCTGTGAAGACCGAAACCAGTTCAGAGAACTTCATGAACAGGCAAAGGCGGGAATAACCATCCTTGACAAGCTGACTATTTTACTGGATTGCGAGGAAACCGCCCTTATTACCGGTGTCAGGGAGCTACAAACCTCTGCCAACAAGGCCACCCTAACTCGCCAGCAACTCGACTCTTCGGAAAAGACCATCAGCGAACTAGAATCCAAACTGAAGCAAGCGGAGAATAAAGCCCTTTCTCTATCAAAGGTGGAACTGGAGCTGGAAAGAGCCCGTGGTAAGGCAGAAGCCCTTGAAAAGGCACTGCCTACCACCCAAACCCACCACCAGAAAGGCGCAGGAACCCACAAGTGAACCAGACACCTGCCCTCCTTGCCTCAATATTGCCTGCCCTGCCCGCTCAGCAGCCGGAATCAGCCCATGAAAACCTGATGGGGGCACGTAATGACAGCGATGCCCTGGCCCTGTTTTTGAACAAAGCAGGCACTCGATCCGACGAAACGCGTCGGCGCTATGAGCGGGAAACCACCCGGTTTACGGCATTTTTGTACCTTGAGTTACATCTTGGCTACCAGGCTGTGCGCCTTAAACACCTTCAGGCTTACCTTCATTTCATTCAACACCTGCCTGAAGCCTGGCTGAACCCGGGAATTTTACCTGGCCAGCCTCAGCGAGCCCTGTTTCGTAGCCCTGTAAAACCGGGAAAAAGCACTGATCAGGTGATCGACGTCCTATCGGCTTTTTTCTCTTTTCTCGAGCGCAATCGCTACATTCTCGGCAATCCTGCTACCTCCCTTGGCCGATCCGGAGAAAAACATGCCCGGGGCCACTCTGTCATCCGCTACTTCCACGACAAAGAGTGGGCTTTTGTCAGCCAGTGCCTGAACACCCTGCCTGTTGAAACAGCAAAACAGGCCAGAGAAACCGCCCGCACCCGGTTTATCCTGTCCCTGGGTTACGGGCTTGCCCTGAGAGAGTCTGAACTCACGGGACGCAGCTGTGCCGACATTCACCCGGATAATGACGGCAGCTACTTTCTCAGCGTACTGGGCAAGGGCAGAAAACGAAGAAGCCTCCCACTGAACAACAATATTCAATGGCAAATTCGCCAATACCGGCAGCTCCAGGGCTATGACGGACTCCATGGAGACGCTTTTCCACTGGCACCAAGAACACGAAAAGCGAGCGGCCGTATCAGCCCACTCTCCTCCCGGGGCCTTCGCTTCTGGTGGCGATCCTTTATGGATTATTGTCAGGCCCAGGCCAGCAATGAAATGGCAGCACGGCTTCAGGAAATCCCCTTCCACGGTCTACGCCATACTGCCCTGACCCACCTGGCCCGAAAAATGGATATTGAGGATCTGGCCATTTTTGCCGGTCACGACTCCATCAATACCACCAGTCAGTATTACCATGCCGAAGCCCATCGACTAAAGAAGATGGCTGCCGACCACCATATCTAATAGGCTTATTAATACCCGTCGCAGGATCAGGGACGATCATGAAACACTGCCATGGCTGCAAAAAACCGGTTCGGGGGACAGCCCTCAAAGCGCTGGGTAACCGCTGGCACCCTGGCTGTTTCAAATGCATGACCTGTAGAAAACCCTTTGCCGGAAGGCGCTACATCGCTTTCGGCAACAGAGCCTTTCACCTGAATTGCCTCAAATGCCCTGGCTGCAGAAAACCCATTACCAGTGAGTACATAAAGCACGACGGCATGCCCTGGCATCCGGTCTGTTATAAGAAACAAACCGCCCCTCTGTGTTCAGTTTGCCGAAACCCTCTCAGCCGACACTACCTGGTGGATTTCTGGGGAAATGCCTTCTGCAACACTCACTCCAATTATTCCAACTGTTCCAGCTGCGGTCGCGTTGTCTGTGAGAACCTCACAGGCGGCGGCATGCAGTACCCGGATGGCGTGGTTATCTGCAACCTGTGCGGATTAAGGGGGATAGCGACCCAGGAGCGGGCCGACAAGCTGATGACCGAAATGCGCTCAGCTCTGGCGTCTGTTGGCCTGAAATTGAACTCAACTCAAACCCCGGTACAGCTGTGCGGGCGGGATGAGTTGAATGAAGCCAGCCGACACGACTTTCATGACAACCGCCCTATTCTGGGCATGGCCCGATGGACCATTACCCGCCGAAAAAAACAGGTACTTGCCCGCAATTTCAAAGACATACTGATTCAAATCAACCTTCCAGAAGAGCATTTTCGAACCGTTGCCATCCATGAGTTAACCCATGCCTGGTTCTTTTACAATTATTTTGAGGATCTCCCCCTGGAGGTAGAAGAAGGCATGTGCGTTCTGATGGAGTATATCTGGCTAAAGAACCAGAAAACCAAAGATGCCCGGTATCGGAGAATTCTGATCGAGGAGAGCCCTGATCCTGTTTATGGTGATGGGTTTCGTGCAGCCAGGGACTCACTGAAGCTCATGCCCCTTAAAGTACTGCTTGAATTTATAAGGGAAAAGAAGAAATTCCCCACCAAATGGGGAGCTTTCTTTTATCATTAAACCGAAAAAGTCATCGCTGCATGATTACCTTGAACTTTTCTCACTAAAATCAATCTATAACCACTCTTTTGATAACCTCTCCACAAGAAAGGAGTTTTTACTATGCTTGCCAGCGCGCCACCACTGGGTTCCAGTTACTACCAGCATTCACCCATGTCAAAACAGGCCTTAGATAAAATTAGAGAAGTTAATGATTCCGGCTCGGCAAAAGAAGCTCATATGAAAGAAATCGACCGCGCTTTTTCACTCGGCTTCCAAAATGTGCTGAATGATCCTGATGGATACGGACAAACACAGAAGACATTACAAAACAGAATCGCATTTAAACTTTCAAAAGAATTACAAGAAGCTTATGACCGGGGCTATGTGGCCGGACTGGTAGAGCTGGGGATGGCCAATGTGGGACCCAGCAACTGCAGACAAAGACTTAATTCATTAGCTCAGAATAAAGAAAGTGCAATTTTGGAGGTAGAGCAGAAGCGACCCAAAAAAAGTTGTCTTGAACGATTATGCACTATTTTATAATCTCTAGTCGCATGATTACCAAGGGATACTGACCTGTCTGTAGTAGTCACAACCTGACCTGACACTGACCAGTCCATCGTCGCCTGTACCGTCAGGTCATATTCAATCAACCTCTAAATGGTTATAAAGGTATTTTAAGAGGAAAACAGCTTTTCCATGACTTTTCTTCCTTCTTCTTCATCCTGGGAGTCAGTCAAAAAATCATGACAAAGCGCTTGTTCAACCGTAAAACGCTGCTTTGCATCAGGATGAAGCAGTCCATTCACAAAGTGCTCAAATGAGCTGGTATACCCTTCCGCTCGATGACCCGGATTACTGGCTACGCATTCATAAGCATGTGTAGCCAGTACAATAAGCGAGCCAAAAAGGCGTCCTTCTTTTTCCAGTTTTACCTGAGCCTCCTGATAATCTTTTTGACTGAGAGTGGAGTCTTTGCCGATTTTCTCAAATGCAGACCATTGCTCATTTTCTTTATGGGTTTCACTGCGTTTTTTCATCGCCTGCCAGATTCTAAAGCCCATTATGGCCCGCTCATTGACCCCAATATCATCAATCACCGCTCCGGCCGTATAGCTTTCGGTTTTACTCGAAGAGGACTCCCCCATGGCAAAAGCCAGTTGCCCAACACCATATACATCCACAGAAGGTGAAGCTAAAAAGGATGTACCCGCCTCCATAGCGGCATAAACCTGCTTGGATGCGTTCAGTTCATTCCCAATTGAAACAGGCTCTCCTTTATGGGCAGCGGAACCAAAATCTATCCATTTAACCGTCAGACCGTTATCTACCAGCAGATTGTTCGGTTTAATATCATTATGGGTCACCCCGCAGGCCCCCAGATGGGCAAGCCCCTGCAGCATCTGCTTCAGGATACTCCGGGAGGCACTCCAGTATTGAGGAGCAGTAATTTCATTATTCTCATACATGGATCGCAACTGCTTTGTAACCTCTCCCAACTCCTTCCCCTCAACATAATCAAGAACCAGACCGGTTTCCCCGCCAATGGTGTGAAGGCCATAGGAGTTCACGATGTTTGCATGACCTGGAAGCTTTCCCATAATTGCGGCTTCCTGCTCCAGCTGCTTCATGGCACTTTCACTGGTAGCGGTTTTAAACACAAGGCCAGCAGGATGACTCTCTTTTTCGCCCTGCTCATTCAGGAGGTGAACGGCACCAAAGGTACCCACCCCCAGCCTCTTGCCAATAGACAGAGACTCCACGGGAACCGGAAGCTTGGCTGCAGCCTTGGTCGGCCCGGTAGCTCCACCGGATTTAGGCATAGGGCTGGGTGTTTTGGATTTTGACAATAAAGAGGTCGAAACAGAAGATTTAGAGATTCGCCGGCTTCTGTTTGACACTCTCTGGTTGGTATCTTTCGGCTTCAACACTCCCTTTAAAGAAAGGTTCTCACGGGATCTTTTCAATGATACTGGAGAGACAGTATAGTGTTTAAAGGCTTTTTTTACCGGTTCCGGTTCTGCCCCCTTATTCTGTTCTGTAGTTACTATGCCTATGCTTCTTTTCAGATTTGAACCACCACTCAACGAGTCCATGTGAGCCCCCTGTTAAAATCATTATTTTCTTGTATTGAGAATAGCTACTTGCCTGGCTTGGCAATAATTTATAGTGGGAAAGCCCCTTTCTCAGGCTCTATCGTTATTTTATGGCCTGAGGCGAGCTGTACTTCTATTGAAGGAAAGACATAGAGACAGGATGTATAGGCGGATTAATAGCCTGTAACACACCAAATCCCTAAAACCGACTATACCACTGAAGCGCTTATTAACGTTAAAAAAAAAGCCGGGCAACCCTGTGGCTGACCGGCTTTTATTGGAGGCGGGCACCGGAGTCGAACCGGCCTAGATGGAGTTGCAGTCCACTGTATAACCGCTCTACCAACCCGCCATTAACTTTTCAGATACTTTAATGGTGCCCGAGGCCGGAATCGAACCGGCACGATCTAACGATCGAGGGATTTTAAGTCCCTTGTGTCTACCAATTTCACCACTCGGGCAGCATTTTCATACTACATTCTACAGTCATAAAAAAACAGGCATTGGCCTGCATTTTTAACTGGAGGCGAGTACCGGAGTCGAACCGGTCTAAATGGAGTTGCAGTCCACTGCATAACCGCTTTGCTAACTCGCCTTAAACTGGAGCGGGAAACCAACCTTGGTAAGGCTAAGTTTCACGCCAGATGCAGAACTCACTGCATCTTGTAATCTGGAGCGGGAAACGAGACTCGAACTCGCGACCCCAACCTTGGCAAGGTTGTGCTCTACCAACTGAGCTATTCCCGCACATCAAAGCATTTAACGGCCACCTTGAAAAGCCGGAGCGGGAAACGAGACTCACTCTCTATACTCAGGCGACCCCAACCTTGGTAAGGTTGTGCTCTACCAACTGAGTTATTCCCGCGTCATCTTGTTCCTAGACGACGCCGCTTGTCTGTTTGCCGCCGCCTGAACACGAAGCGTATTTTAGGTTTTTTTGTTTTGATGTCAACCGCTTTCATTCCTGTTGGTCAGGTTGACTGAAGGGAGACAGCTCTGGCCAGGCCGCCTTCAGGTAAACAATCATGGACCACAGTGTCAAAATCGCAGAAAGGTACAGTAGTCCCAACCCCCCGTAACCGATCCAGGATTCCACAGGAACCGGGGAAAGAAGCATCAGGGTAATCGCCGCCATTTGCGCCATGGTTTTTGCTTTGCCGATCATGCTGACCGCAACACTGGTCCGCTTACCCAGCTCCGCCATCCACTCCCTCAGTGCCGAGATAACGATCTCCCGGCCAATAATGATCAGGGCCGGCACTGTCACCCAGAAGACCCGGAACTCATCCACCAGGAGGCAAAGAGCAGTGGCCACCATGATTTTATCCGCCACCGGGTCAAAAAAAGCGCCAAAGGGCGTCGTTTGATTGAGCCGTCGCGCCAGGTAGCCATCAAACCAGTCCGTCGCTGCCGCAAAGGCAAAGATGCCGGCACAGGCCTGATAACTCCAGCTGAACGGCAGGTAAAAAATCACGACCAGAAAGGGCACAAGAATAATACGGGTCAGCGTCAGAAAATTAGGGACGTTCATAATCAGCCTTAACAGCCATCACTCAAGAAATTGGCATCAGGAAAGTTTCGCACCATACGGTACACAGTAGCAGCGGCATTGCGCAAGGAGCCTGGTCAGTCATTATGTAAAAAATCGTGGATCTGCTGTGCCATTTTCTGACTGATGCCTTCCACTTTTCGAAGTTCGTCGACGGTAGCACTGACCACCCCCTGGCGTCCCCCAAAAAACTTCAGCAGAGCCGAGCGGCGCTTACTGCCCACTCCCGGTATATCTTCCAGTACGGAGCGATTTCTGGTCGCCTGTCGTCGCTGACGGTGCCCGGTAATGGCAAACCGGTGAGCTTCGTCACGAATCTGTTGAATCAGCAGCAGTGCCGGTTCCCTGCCCTCAGGATTCAGTTCTCTGCCATGGTAAATCAGGGTCTCCAATCCCGGCTTGCGGGTGACGCCCTTGGCTACCCCCAGCAGCGGAATAGCCAGGCCCAGTGTCTCCATAACCGATTCAGCAATAGACAACTGGCCCTTGCCGCCATCAATCAGAATAACATCCGGCCTTTGCCCCTCCCCTGCAGGCATTTCAGTCAGCTTCCGGTAGCGCCGTGTCAACGCGGAGCACATCGCCCCATAATCATCACCGGGCTCAATACCCGTGATGTTAAACCGCCGGTATTCACTTTTCATCGGGCCTTCAGCACCAAACACCACGCAGGAAGCCACGGTAGCCTCGCCCATGGTATGACTGATGTCAAAGCACTCCATTCTGGCGATGGTCTCCAGAGACAGCAACTGCCCCAGCTGGCTGAGACGGTCCTGGACATGGGTTTTGCTGGCCAGCAATGCCTCAAGGTTCTGGCTGGCATTTTTATTGGCCAGGGACAACCAGTTGGCCCGCTCAGTGCGAACCCGGTGCTTTATTTTTACCTTCCTGCCTGACACCCCGGCAATGGCCTCCTCCATAATCTCCGGGCGTTCCAGGGCGCAGGGCGTCACAATTTCATCAGGAAAGTTCCGGCTGTCGGACAGCCTCACATAGAATTGCGCCATAAACTCTTCCAGGTAACTTTCCCGGGTGGCCTCCAGTTTAAAATCCGGCGTGTAATGTTTATGCCCTAGCACCCTGCCCGAGCGAATAAACAAAACATCAAAACAGAGACTGCCCCCCTGCTCCGCATAGCCAATCACATCCACATCCCCCGCAGCCCGGGTAACCGACTGCTGCTCCTGAACGGCGCGCAAGTGACTGATCTGATCCCTTATGGCTGCGGCCTGTTCAAAATTCAAATCCTTTGCCTCCTTTTCCATTCGGCGGATCAGGGACCGGATCAGCTGCTGGCTTTTCCCTTCCAGAAACTGCCGGGTATCCTCCACATCCCTCTGATACTCTTCAGCACTGACGAGACCTACACAGGGTGCCTTGCATCGGTTGATCTGGTGTTGCAGACAGGGGCGGGTCCGGTTTCTGAAATAACTGTCCTGACACTGTCGCACCTTGAACACCTTCTGCAAAAGATGAAGGCTCTCTTTCACCGCGCCGCCACTGGGAAAGGGACCAAAATAATGCCCTTTCTTTCGCTTTCGCCCCCGATGGGCATCAATACGAGGAAAGTCTTCGTCTTTGGAAAGGTAGATATAAGGGTAGGATTTATCGTCCCTGAGCAGAATATTGTAAGGGGGTTTACGGTCCTTGATCAGGTTCTGCTCCAGCAGCAGCGCCTCGGTTTCCGTGTGGGTAACCGTCAGCTGAATATCCGCAATTTTACTGACCAGGGCCATGGTTTTGGTGGTCAGCCCGGTGGCTCGAAAGTAACTGGCAAGACGATTTTTAAGGTTACGGGCTTTGCCGATGTAAAGCGTTTTTCCCTCTTGGTCCCGCATGTCATAGACGCCGGGACGAGTCGTGGCTTTCGCCAGAAACGCTTTATGATCAAATCCTTTGGACGAATCGCTATCAGTCATCAATACACCGAGGATAAGCTGGGAGGGTTCATACCCTGGCCCGGGTAAAAAGCCATTATATCCCGATGCGGTGACTCGAACGAGTCAACATGGATCTGGCAACACCAGAGCCTCTATTGAATGGCTTCCACCAGATCGTGCCGGATGGCCAGGTGAGTGAGCTCGACATCACTGGTGATGTTCAGCTTTTCAAATAGACGATAGCGGTAACTGTTGACGGTTTTCGGGCTGAGGCAGAGTTTGTCCGAAATCGCCTGAACCTTTTCACAGTTAACAATCATCAGGGCAATCTGCATTTCCCGCTGAGAGAGCTGACTGAAAGGAGAGGCACTTTCCGGTTCGATGGCTTTCAGGGCCATCTGCTGGGCTATATCGGGGGAGATGTACTTCCGGCCGGAATAAACCGCCCGGATCGCCGAGACCATTTCCGTGATATTGGCGCTTTTGGTGACATAGCCTGAGGCACCTGCCTCAATCAACCGGGCAGGAAACGGGTCATCCATGCAAACGGTCACGGCAATGACTTTGGCACCGGCCTTCATATGACAAATCTTACGGGTGGCTTCCAGACCGCCAATTCCCGGCATACGGACATCCATTAACACGACATCCGGAGTATGCTCCCGGAATTTCTGCACCGCATCCTCGCCACTGACGGCCTGGGCGACAATTTCTATCCCTTCAACATCAGCCAGCATGCGTGAGATTCCCGTTCTCACCAGATCGTGATCATCAGCAACCAGTACTCGTATCACTGTCTACTCCGGAAGGCATTATTATTCTTACTTGATTAGGATTATGCACAGAGTTGAGCCACCATGAAAGCGTAAAAACGTTTCACCCAACCAAGAAAAACAGAAGGTTACAAAAAAAAGGCAGTGGATTGATACCTCGGAGAGATATCAAAAACCACTGCCTTTTTATACATGACTGAAACGGCCTGCAGGAGTTAAAGCTTCGCTTCCAGCTCTGGAACCACCTCAAACAGGTCTGCCACCAGACCATAATCCGCCACCTGGAAAATAGGGGCTTCTTCGTCTTTATTGATGGCCACAATCACTTTACTGTCTTTCATTCCCGCCAGGTGCTGGATGGCCCCGGAAATACCCACGGCAACATATAGGTTAGGCGCCACTATCTTGCCAGTCTGCCCTACCTGCATATCATTGGGGACAAAACCGGCATCCACCGCCGCCCTTGAAGCACCCACTGCAGCCCCCAGCTTGTCCGCCAGTTTATACAGCAGCTCAAAGTTTTCCCCATTGCCCATGCCACGCCCACCGGAAACAATGACCTCGGCAGCGGCCAGTTCAGGGCGGTCAGACTGAGCCAGCTGCTCAGACACAAAGCTGGAAAGGCCTGCATCATGATCACTGGACACCGCTTCAACAGTGGCAGCCCCACCTTCAGCAGCAACAGGATCGAAACCGGTGCTGCGAACGGTGATCACCTTGACCGATGCACTGGACTGAACCGTGGCAATGGCATTACCCGCATAAATAGGCCGGGCAAAAGTATCTTCACTGTCTACCCGGATAATATCCGACACCTGGTCGACATCCAGAAGCGCAGCCACTCTCGGCATCATATTACGGGCATCCGTGGAGGTGGAGGCCAGAATGTGGCTGTAATCTTTACCCAGCTCAGAGACCAGCAGGCTGACGTTTTCCGCCAGCTGGTTTTCATAGGCGGCGCTCTCTGCCAGAAGTACTTTGGCAACACCGGATACAGCGGCTGCTTCTTCAGCAACCGAAGAACAACCGGTACCGGCCACCAGAACATGTATTTCGCCAGCGCTTTTATCACTGATGGCGGCTGCCGCAGCCACCGTATTCAGGGTTGCCGCACCAAGGCTGGCATTATTATGATCAGCAACGACAAGTATGGCCATTAGATCACCTTCGCCTCATTTTTTAATTTTTCGACCAGCTCATCAACACTGGCGACCTTGATACCTGCCTGACGCTCCGCAGGGGGCTCTACCTTCACTGTCGTGATTGTAGACGACACCGTCACACCCAGCTCTTCAGGCGTTCTGACATCCAGAGGCTTGCGCTTGGCTTTCATAATATTCGGCAGTGACGCGTAACGGGGCTCATTCAGACGCAAGTCTGTGGTCACTATGGCGGGCAATTTCAGGCTCAGCGTCTGCAGACCTCCATCCACCTCCCGGGTAACACTGACCGAGCCCTCTTCCAGGCTGACTTCAGAAGCATAAGTGCCCTGAGGCATGCCACACAGCGCCGCCACCATCTGGCCAGTCTGGCCATTGTCACTGTCGATGGACTGCTTGCCCAGCAGTATCAGATCGGGCTTTTCTTCATCCACAATGGCCTTCAGCAATTTTGCCACGGCCAGAGAACCCGGTGCTTCATCCGTCTGTACCTGTATTCCGCGATCGGCCCCCAGTGCCAGGGCGGTACGAATCTGCTCCTGGCACTCTTTAGGCCCCAGGGATACAGCAACGATTTCAGTGGCCACGCCCTTCTCTTTCAGTCTTACTGCTTCTTCAACAGCAATCTCACAGAAAGGGTTGATCGCCATTTTGACGTTGGTGAGGTCGACGTCGGTGTTATCCGCCTTCACTCGAACCTTGACGTTGTAGTCAATGACTCTTTTGACGGCTACTAATATTTTCATGGGTTCGCAGCCTTCCCTTCTCGTTATTGGCTAGATCTTGAATGATTGGACAGATCACGAACAACCGGTTTCGGGAACCAGACAAATGTTATTATCATTCAGCAACCTGTGTTCACACATCTGCGCATGCGCAGTCTACCAGCACGTCAATAAGGGTTCAAACGTATGTTTTAACTAGTTCATACAAACGATCTCCCAAACCAGTGATATCTGTTACTATACGACCACGTTATTTCACACTCAGGCCAGGTTCAGATTCAATCATTGGCCAAAGACGGCAAACTGAGTATAATGCCGAAAAATTCAAACGCTTGTTTGATTTTATCTGAATACAATAACACTCCGACAGGGAGGAGCTCATCATGGAACGCGAATCCATG
This sequence comes from Endozoicomonas sp. Z74, assembly GCF_057680865.1. Classification (NCBI taxonomy): domain Bacteria; kingdom Pseudomonadati; phylum Pseudomonadota; class Gammaproteobacteria; order Oceanospirillales; family Endozoicomonadaceae; genus Endozoicomonas; species Endozoicomonas sp. Z74. Next base: position 4,548 of record NZ_JBLYZI010000104.1, on the reverse strand, counting down.
GCATTTGATGTGGTCATTGTGGGTGCTGGCCCTTCCGGTCTGTCGGCTGCCTGTCGTTTAATGCAGCTTGCTCAGGAACACAGCCAGGAAATCACGGTCTGCGTCGTGGAAAAAGGCTCTGAGGTGGGTGCGCATATTCTCTCTGGTGCCGTTTTTGAGCCCAGCGCCCTTAACGAACTGTTCCCTGACTGGAAAGAGCGTGGCGCCCCCCTGAATACGCCGGTTTCCGCCGATGATATCTATGTTTTACGCTCTGAGGAAAAAGCCATCAGGGTTCCCAACCTCTTTGTGCCCAAAACCATGCACAATGAGGGCAATTATATTATCAGTCTGGGCAACCTTACCCGCTGGCTGGCAGAGCAGGCCGAAGCCATGGGCGTCGAGATTTTTCCCGGGTTTGCTGCCCAGGAAGTCCTCTTCAACGACAATGGCAGTGTTAAAGGCATTGCCACCGGGGACATGGGGGTTTCCGCCGCCGGAGAAGAAAAAGACAGTTTCATGCCCGGCATGGAGCTTCATGCCAAATACACTCTGTTTTCCGAAGGTTGCCGTGGGCACCTGGGCAAACAGTTGATCGGTCATTTCAACCTGGACGAAGGCCGGGACCCTCAGCATTACGGCCTTGGTATCAAAGAACTGTGGGACATTGACCCGGACCAACACCAGCCTGGCCTGGTAGTACATACCGCAGGCTGGCCTCTCGCGGAAAGTGGCTCCACCGGCGGAGGCTTCCTTTATCATCTGGAAAACAACCAGGTGGTACTGGGGCTGATCACCGATCTGAGTTATTCCAATCCCCACCTCAGCCCGTTTGAAGAATTTCAGCGCTTCAAGAAAAACCCGGTGATCCGGCAGTACCTGGAAGGCGGCAAGCGGGTGTCTTATGGTGCCCGGGCCCTGGCCAAAGGTGGCCCCCAATCCCTGCCGGAAATGACCTTCCCCGGAGGCCTGCTGATTGGTTGTGATGCCGGGACCATGAACGGCGCCAAAATCAAGGGCTCCCACACCGCCATGAAATCAGGTCTGATTGCCGCAGAGGAAGTATTTAAATCACTCAGCGGCGGTTCTGAAGGCGGAGAAAAACTGGAGAGTTTCAATCAGGCTTATCAGGCGTCATGGCTGCACAAAGAGTTGCATCAGCAACGGAATTTTGGTCCGGCCATGCATAAATTCGGCAATATTTTCGGGGCCGCTTTTGCCTTCACTGACATCAATATTTTTAATGGCAAACTGCCTTTCACTCTGCACGACACCCAGCCGGACCATGCCCAGCTGAAACCTGCCGCTGACTGCAAAGCCATTAACTACCCCAAACCCGACGGCGTTCTCACCTTCGACCGGCTGAGCTCGGTATTCCTCTCCAACACCAACCATGAGGAAGACCAGCCCTGCCACCTGAAACTGGCGGATGCCACCATTCCATTGAAACAGAACCTCTCTTTATACGATGAGCCAGCCCAGCGTTACTGCCCGGCAGGCGTGTATGAGATAGTGGCGGACGAAGAGAGCGGTGAGCAGCGGTTCCAGATCAACAGCCAGAATTGTGTCCACTGTAAAACCTGCGATATCAAGGATCCTGCCCAGAACATTACCTGGGTAGCTCCGGAAGGTGCCGGAGGACCTAATTACCCCAATATGTAAGTGCGACGAGAGTCGCCCTTTCAGGGTGTAAGCACTTGAATGTAAAGTGCTTACACATCCACATTTTGAATGGATGATTGACTGGCATGTGCTTTAATATCCAGCCTCTTTTTGGTGTCGTACGGCAAGCACAGTGGTTAGATCATTCTCAGTGCGATATAGAACAACGTAGCCACTGCTCCCGAAATCAATCGGCCATTCTCTGAATTCTGGCTCCATACCGTCAATGGGACGACCGACTTCAGGTTGATGGGCTAGAATTTTAACGCCCGAACGTATTGCTTTGATAGCGCGACTGGCCGATTTTTCATCCTTCCTGGCCAGATACCGGTTCAACCGTTGAACGTCTCTCAGGGCAGAAGGGGACCAGATCAGTCGTGACACTCAGGAATCTCCACATCTTCGCCGGCTTCGAGTTTTGCCAACCATGCGTCTGCTTCTTCAAGCGTCAGATGCATACTGTTTTCCTGATAGCTTTTCCAGGCATTAAGGGCATCCTGTTTGAACGCTTCCTTTTTCTCCTCGCAAGCTACGTAGTGACGAATAGCCTCACACATAATCCAGTGGGCAGAGCGTTGTCTGGCCTCGGCTAAATTCTTAACCCTCCTTTTCAGGTCTTCATCAAGCTTTACTGAGGTGACCATCTATCTCTTCCTCCTTGGGTTACTAAAAGGTAATACCTATTAATACTAGTCCATGCACCTCAGCATCTCCACCACACACCCCATTTTTTGCCATTTAAGCCCCCTGAGTCCACGCTTGTTTACCGTATTTTCCTGAAATCGACAAAACAGTTGCATGGCCCGTAACCATGAGAAACTCACATAAAAAAACACGTAACCCACTGAAAACGAGGCCGAATTTTACGCCTGAGGAAGCTCCGAAACAGTGTTTCCATACCCCGAAATGGCCAGCAACTTCTCAAGAGAAGCCGCTGGCCTTTCTTCTTACTAGGACACAGCCTGCCAGTTGGCAGCAATCACAGGATTAATCGGATCACGGGTTTCCTGGGGCAAATGGGCATCTCCCGCTGGCGGTGCTTCAAAAGCGGCCATGGCATTCACCAGATTATCCACGGCATTGGCGTACAACACCGAGTCCGCCGTCCGGATTTCATCCAGTTGCTGGGCCGATTCCAGGTACCAGTCCTGAACCGTAATCTGGTCATCGGAACCAATGACATCAATTAGCAGATCATTTCCTTCACGCATGAACCAGAGACTCTCCTTCTCCAGAGCGGCTAACTGCAATACATCCAGATCATCCAGCGTATTGGAGAGGTTGTTGATGGTATCGATGCCATCACCCGCGTTGAAGTGGTAGGTATCATCACCATCCCCACCCATCAGATAATCATCACCACCGTTACCATAAAGCTGATCGTCACCGGCACCACCATCCAGCAGATCAGCATCCGAAGACCCCAGGACCACCTGAGCACCCGCCTGACCGGCCAGAACGGTGCCAAACCCTCGCTCATCGGGCAGGTTCTGGTAATCCGGCGAACCGGCTGGATCAGGGTTGGCCAGGCCAAAGGCTCCAAAAATCTGATCCGCCGTCAGCTGACCGCCAGAAGCGAAGGTAATGGTATCCACCACATGGTCACCACCCAGGAACCAATCTTTGAAAGTGACCTGGTCGGAAGCACCACTGACTTTAAGAATAAAATCGTTGCCGCTTTTCATCAGCCCGCTGGAGATCTGATTAAAATCAACCCCATCAAAGTGCAGGGTATCAGCGCCGCCCCCGGCATTGATGATTACGTCCTGGCCGCCTCCGGCATTGACCACATAGGTATCATTACCACGGCCGCCCACCAATTGGTCATTCCCGGCTCCACCATTCAGGGTATCTGCACCATTACCCCCTTCCAATTGATCATCTCCGGCATCTCCGGTGAGCACATCATCACCGTTAAAGCCCTGGATCAGATCCTTGCCGGTACCTCCCGCAAGTTGTGCATCGTTGCCTGTTGTACCCTCAACAACCGTATCAAAAGACGACGATGGCGTTGGAACCGGCAAGCCGAAGGCTCCAAAAATCTGGTCAGAAGTGATTTCACCACCGGAATCAAACACCAGGGTTTCTACCACATGTTCACCACCCAGGAAGAAATTCTTCAACGTGACCTGGTTCGGGCCTCCCGCTACCATCAGAATCAAATCATCGCCGGACTTCATCAGCCCTGAAGCCACATCGTTGTAGGCAATGGAGTCCACGAAGCGAAGCACATCCACACCGTCGCCAGTGCTATCAATCACATCCTGCCCTGAAGAGTATACGTAGGTGTCATTACCACTCCCTCCTACATAGTGGTCATTGCCACCACCGCCGGTCAGGGTGTCATCACCGGAGCCTCCCAACAGAATTTCGCTGGCATTGGTGCCGGTTACCTCATCATTTCCGCCCAGTCCCGGGGTGGGTGTTTCACCGTTATCTCCGGAACCCGTGTCAGTGCCGGTATCCGTACCGGAACCATCGGTTTCTCCACCGTCCGTGCCACCGGTTTCACCGCCACTTTCTCCACCACCGGGAGCTGGCAGTTCCGTAATCAAACCGGCAAAGTCTGCAGCGGCAATGGCATACCCGCCATCGGAAGGCTGCACGTAGCTGATGGCCTTCTCACCCCCAAGAAAGTGATCTTTAACCCGCACCTGTTGCTCAAGGTCACTGTCCAGGAGAATGATCAGGTCATTGCCTTCCTGATGAAAACTCAGGCGACTTCGATCAATACCGCCATTAAACAGCACCCAGTCGGTACCGCCGCCGGTGGCATCAATTGTAGTAGTTCAGACCTGATCTGACAGTCACCGATTTTTCAGAGGGTGTCTGTCAGGTCAAATTCAGGCTACAAATTTTTCCTTCCAGATCTCTTTGCCATCTATCAGAGTTTCCATTGGCGTTCTT
>NZ_JBLYZI010000103.1:0-19861 GCF_057680865.1 Endozoicomonas sp. Z74 | reverse complement strand
TGATTAGTATGAATCATAAGGGTTACCTTTTTACGATTTAGATTTCAGTGATTTCACCCTCTATCTAAATCGGTAACCCTTCCCTTTTTTGAAGAGGGAATTGTCAGATCAGATCTGAACTAATGCACTTTATCCCCTGGCCCAATGGCCGGGGGGATTTTCCAAAATAGATTTAAAAAGTTGGCTCACGCCACCTTACCGTTACACTTCAAAACCAAATCAGAAAGATCATTAACCCCAGAAAAGACCCCAAGCCCATCATCAACAAGCTGAGCCACTGCTTTGGAAATTTCAATATCCTGAGACTGCTGACGTATAAGCATGGCATAAACATCAGCCTGCTCACCAAGCAAGGTGTTGGTATTGAATTCCTGGCCGTCCTGCTCCGTTTTAACCTTCTTCCCCAGGCTGCCCGTTTCCAGAGAATGAGCTATCGCCAGCCGAGCCAAAATATTGGGCGTGAGCCCGGTATTACCCTTCATTCTGGCCAGCAGGTCTGTTGCCTTTTTGGATATACGAATTCTATTAGGCAACATCTTCTGTCAGCTCCTCAGCCTTTTCTTCTTCCGTATCAAACCCGAAGTAATGCCCTTTCAGGTACTCTGAATATCCCTCTTTCGGGAAATACTCTACCTCAAAGACATGCGAAATATATGGGGACAACTGCTGATAATAGGCTTGGTCAATCTCCGTATCCGTAGAAAGAATAATGACCTGGTGGCTGGCGCTTGGAAAATAATTCTCCACCAGTTTGCCTCGGTGCTTACTGTCCAGTCGACCCAGTGGTGTATCGATAATAACAGGCAACTTTCTGCCTGAAGTTCGCGCCAGAGCTTCCAGAATAGAGATCGCAAAAATCTGCTTCTCACCAGCAGACAGTTGCTGTTTATTAATCACCATGCCTGAGTCGTTGAGCAAAGTCACATCAAAGGTCTTTGGGTTAATCCTGGCCTTGAGGCTAATATCCTCTTTTCGAGCCAGCTTTCTAAACGATTTTATAAACTCTGTCTCCAGCTGTTTAATTTTGTTTTCTGTCGCCTTGGTTGCAAACTCATTAAGCAATGCCCTGGAACGCTGAGCCATCTGGTATGCACGGTTGCTGGAGAAATTTGCACTGTATTCCTGCTCCTTTTTCTGCATCTGTCTCATAACATCCATGGCTTCCCGCAGGGCTCTCCTGGCGTTTTCCCTGGCAACCGCTTGCTTATTGGTTTCTTCCGTTCTTTTTTCGTGGAGCTCACGTATCTGCTTTAACTCATCTTCAAGAAACGCTTGGTCTGGTGCACGTTGAAGATTTTTGCTGGCATTATCCAGCTCATTCTGGATGTTAGCCAGCTGCTCACCCAAGCTCTGCAACTGTTCCCTGGCCTTAGGAACGAGCTTCTCCACAAGAACGCTCACCCGGTTCAACTGTCGCTCGGAACAGTCGTGCACTACATCCACAGGGTCAATGCCATCAAACAGCTCTGTAAAGGCATTACTCACCGCCCGTTCAACGGCTTGCTTATCCTTCAGGGATTGAAGCAGTGAGCTTTTCAGGAGCTTAACTTTCTGGTCAAAACTTGCCTTCAGAATTTTCTGTTTTTTAAAATCCTGTTCTCTGGCTAACTGCTTCAGAAGGCTCTTTAGACTCTTGGTAGCCAGTACCAGTGGGTAATCGGCCCCCATACAGTTACGCATCAGCTCTTCAAGCTGCTTTTTTTCAACAACCAGCTGGTTCAGCCGCTGTTGCTGGTCATTACGGGTTCGAGCCCAGGCTCCCCCTTTGCTAGAGATATAAGATTCAGAGCGCTTGATGTCTTCATCAACCAGTGCAACCTGCCGTATTGCCTCACTATGCTCCACCATTCCGGCTTCATAGCCAGCATAAGCCACATCATACTTGGCCTTTAGGTCATCCATCTGTTTTTGATGTTGCTCAGGCATGGAGGCTGTATTTTTTTCACGCAGATAGATAACCAGGTCATCTCTCATGCGGTTGACCACATCCAGCCCAAGAAGCTTCCTAATCGCTGTGCCTAGAGCCCGGCCTGTGGTGTCTTCTGCCAATTCAGCGATTTTTTCGCCATCAAAGAAAAAGAGATCTGAAACCCCAATGGGAATCAACTCATTCAGGAAGCCCTGACACTGTTCATCGGTGAGCTCCTCCAGTTCCTCACCATCTTTCTCAATGCTGAGGATTTCATCAACTTTTTTACCCGTTACCGTCCACTCACGCTTGATGGTATAACGTGATACCACACCCCGAGTCGCATAACTGAAGGTCAGATGAATTCTGGCCGCATTTTTTTCAACACCGCCCTTTTTACCCTTGTGGATCGACTCTTTCAGGTACTCATGATATTCCCGGTTAGAAACATGATTACCCAGGCTGTACTTGCCATACAGAGCCAACCGGATAGCGGTAAGGGTTGTGGTTTTACCGGCACCGTTCAAGCCTCCAAACAAGATAATTGGCCGCCTACGGCCATCGTGCATTTTCGGAGCAAGACAAATCGTCTCTTCGTCGCTAACCACTCTGAAAGCACAGATTTTCAGTTCTTCCAGAATCATGTAAGAGCCTCGTATTTTTCTCTCAACTCTTTCATCTCTTTTTCATAACTATCCAGTTGCTTGATACTACCCATTCTGTACTCATGACTGTCTTCAGCATCCCAGTCCTGCTCCAGTAGGGCTTCCATTTTCTTCAGCAACCCTCGGCGAACACTTAAGCCTTCCATGGATAACTCCAGCTCAATCAGCTTCATAATCAGCTCTGCCGGTACACTATGTGAGTCTTCCAGCTCCTTCAGCAAATCAGCATCAGGCTTGGTAAACGCACCCGCATCATTTTCAACCCAATCCAGGTCCACCCCATAAACTTCCCGGTAGATCGCAGGCAGGCAGTCAGTCCAATCAGGGTCCAGAGGGTCATGCAGCCACTCTTTTCGAATCGCCTGAAGTTCTGGACGAGTGATCAACTCTATTTCGTGCCCCTGGTTCCTCAGGTCACGCTCAATCGTTAGTAATTCTTTTAGCCACCCTTGTCGCACTGACATCTTATAAGGGCCGTACGCTCGCTTGATATCACGGGAGCCATCTTCGTTAACACTGCGACTGCGCACATAGCTGATGCGCCCATCACGGCGACGAGCACTGCGCAGCGCCTCTTTGTTTTCTGGAAGTGTGCTATCCCAAAGCTGTTTCCGAAAATCAAGTAATGGCACCATCCAGGTTGCACCATTTTCAATCAAACCTTCAATGGCTTTATCTTTGGTGACAACAGTGCAAGTCCAGCAACCAAAACGGGAGTTACCACAGGAGGGAGTACTCTTGTCGATCACCAAAGGGCACTCACCTGCGTTCGACCCCTTGTAAAGTTCAAATAGCTCCCTGTTGGTTCCGCCCCAGGGTGCGTAGGTCGCCAGTAAATACATCCAGACTTCATCATGGGTCCAGCTTTCAATGGGCATATACGTATATGCCCCTGGCAAGGAAGAGTGACGCGACAACAGGCTTCCATCTATTTTATGTTTAGCAATTACCTGAGCACGGGACGAGCTTTCCTGGCTTCGAGACCCAAGCACAACTATGACTTCACCAAATCGGGCGACCTTATCCATGATAAAGTCGCTTACCGGGTCAATTTTCATCCGCTCGGTGCACCACCGAAAAGAGGTGGTGGGTGCTGGATAGCCCTTGCCTAAGAGGTTGGCCCAGAAAGTCTGGTCAGTCTTCGGGTATACCTGATGGGCACTAATAGGCAAACCATGCTCTTTGCCTCCACTGTTAACCGCCTCAATTACATGCTTGATTTGATCCACTACAACAGGGGTTTCCACCAGCGTATCGGAGGATACAACATAAACGTGCTTCTTCAGCTCTTTGGGCTCAAGTTTCAACAGAGCGGTATATACAAGGGACAAAATCGTGGTGGAGTCTTTTCCACCAGAAAAACCAATCACCCAAGGCTTGTCATCGTAGCGATAAAGCTCCTGGACTTCATGAATAAGGTCCTTAAGTGGCCGACCAGCGTAGGGGCTGTCAATATCAGCCAGCATTTCATCAATACTGGCGTACAAAAGAGTTTCATCTGTCATGATTGAAAAGTCTCTTCAAGAGACTGGTCTGATGGGCTGAGCCTGACACCCAGAGCTTTGCGAATGATATTTGCGGTTAAGGTGACGTTGGTTCTGGCTTTGCTCAGCTTCCCGTGCAGCAGGGCACGCCCCTCCCAAAGCTCTTTGTTCGCTCGAGACCAATCAATAGTGTTCAGTTCTTGCAATCTGGGTTTCCAGTCTTTCGGATACTGACTTAGCAGGTCTGCACCTGCACAACCCAGCGCATGTAAAGTGACCCCGTGGGCATGAACAAAATTTGTTCTGAGTTCAGCAGAAGATACCTTCCTGTTTTCTGCATCTTTCCAGTCTGGCATCACTTCAGTAACTGCTTGCCAGTATTCGGCTGCCAGCAACACCTCTTCCTGACTTATGCGATCTTTCAAGCCTTTACGTAAAAGGCTCCTGCTGGCCAGTTTCACACTGCTCAAGGTAAATAACTTGATGCTTCTATTGGAAATACTGGATTTTTCAAGCTCTGTCAGTTTTTTAAAACATGAAACATGGTCAACAATATACCGGGCCATATTTGAGCTTGGATCACGCCGATCGTACAAAGTGCTCAAAGACTCACTGGGCCTGACGGCGTGCTTGTTGAGGTCTGCAAACATCTGCTGGCTGCGCTTTAAGCCTTCATCAATGAAAAACAGGACGGGAATGTTGTCATGCCCAAGCTCGCTGTTCTCCTTGATCGCATCTTCAATCGCAGCGCGGCGATGCTGACCATCATTGATCAGAATCTGAGCATCCATTGGCACCGATAGAAGCCCCAGATTGACGGCCACTCCAGTGTCGGCCAAAGGTTCAAAGTGCACCTGGTCATTAATGGAGGCAGTGATCGCAGACAAAGTGTAATCCTCCCTATTACCAACCAGATACCGCACCATGTCAGGAATACGAGACCGGTTCAGGGTACGCTGAGCCCTCAGTTCTGGCGGAACCTCCTCTTCATCAAAAACAAAGATTTTAGGCACCAGGCGCATAGGGCACATAGCGATATAACAAGGTCGACCGGATTGTATGCCCCTCACCGCAGGAAAGGTATGGCTGAATTCACGCAAATGATTAGAACTCATGCTGACGTCTGTATGTAAAAAAACATTGTACCTGTATAGTGGAAGTGAAAAATAGACTCAAAATCACATCCAAGCCACCGAAAGTATGTGAAAAAAATGTTGACACCAGAATTTATCGAGGACTACAAAGTTGATCAAACCCTTGACGCCAAAGGGCTATCATGCCCTGAACCGGTTATGTTGCTGCATAACGCTGTTCGAAAATTAAAATCTGGAGAGGTGTTGGAAGTGATTGCAACGGATCCATCGACTAAGAGAGACATCCCAAAGTTCTGTACATTTCTTGGCCACCAGCTGCTACTTCATAATGAAGTTGATGGCCAGTTTATATACCACTTAAAAAAGTCAGCATGATGCTTACCCTTATGTAAAGTGTGCCTCTTAGGGGTTTGTATACTCGCTGGCCAGTTTATAAAACCGATACCCCCGCACCTCCAGGCCATGGCGCTCCTTTAACGAGTGCTTGAGCTCTACCAGAGGCAGCCCGTAGTTTTTTCCCGAGTTCAAAAGGCCCGTTGCTTCAAGTCTTCGGTCAAACGTCGCTTGCTTCTGGTAATCTGGAAAGTCGTCATCAATCAACTTCGACTTCCAGTACAGGGGCTGCGGCTCATAGTCACCGTAGCCATAGTCAAAAAACTCGATCCTCCCTGCCCTCATATTGATTTTGATCCGCTCTCTCAGCAGGGGCAGTGGCTGGGTTTCAAAGCCGTCGTAGATCATCAGCGTTAACTTCCCTGAACGTATGTGGATTTTTACCAGGTCCACCCCTTCCAGTTCACCGTAAAGCTGGGTTGCGCAGCCAATATACAGCTGCAACTCTATGGGCAACTGTTCAATAAAACGGGTATGGAGGATCAAGGAGTGTCCAGAATTTAACAGGCTGGCCGGGAGTGACTGGCTCGCCTCCTGGCATTTTTGGTGGATAAGGTTGGGTTCAGCCAGTGAGTACAGTAATGCTTTTGCCTCCTCCGTGGCTGAGCGATAGTTACCGAAAAATGTTTTGATATCCCGCTTCAACGGCTCAGGCATGGTTTTGTAGGGGCGCTTCTTGCTGAACATTTGCAGGGCAAAGTAGATCTGCAACTCATCTTTGCGTTGCTGCTCCGACATCAGGAAGTCAGCATGGTCGTACTTCAAACAGGCCAGTTTGAACACCTGCTTTGGAGAACCTATGTTCTCTTGCAGTTCCCGGGCGGATACCAGTTCCTCCACAGCAGGCAAACGTCCCAATACCAGGCATTGCAGCCAGAACGACTCCACCAGCTCGGGGTTTTGTTCCAATACCTGCTGATGCTTTGATGTCCTCGGTGTTTTCTGGGTCAGCTGCCGCCAGCGCTGGCGGTTACGTCCCTTGTTGGCCAGGTACAGTTGTTCTTCACTTTTATCCCGAAAGATGTAAAACAGCCCTGGCCCCACGGCGATGGCCTCCTCATCCAGAACCTGCTCAATAAAACTCTGCAGTTCATCCTGGCTGTAGTACTTCTGGAAGGTCTGTCGGGAGGTAATGACACCGTCTTTGTAGGGCTTGAACTTTCGGATAAGACCATCCGTGGCCAGCATAGCGGCCACCACCAACAGCCGTTCGGTCAGCTGCCAGGCTCCCAGCAAAGCGTCCACCCGTTCTTCAATATCTTCAATGACATTGATCACAAAGCCCAGGTTGACCAGGTCTGCATGGGTTTTCACGCCTTCCGGGCGCCAGTTGGGGTCCCACCCCTGGGCAACCAGACCATGCGCTTCCAGTTCACGCAGATCATCCCCCTGGCCACAACCGTAATCAAACAGGGTGTAGTCACCGTTCAAGTAACCATGCCGGGCCAGGGATTTCATGGGCGTGGATAAACCATCACGGGACAGTGCGGTTTTATGCCGATGGATTTTCTGCGACGCATTTACCTGAAAGCTGGCCGAACGAAATAGACGACCGTCCACCAGTGTATAGCCTTTGCTTTCCAACAGGCTTTCCCAGGAGCGCTTGAAGCCAATGACTTTGCTGTTGTCATAAAGCCCCGCCAGCTCTCCTTCCTGGGTGATCAGGCAAAAGTCCTGGTAATGAGGGGAGTCCGGCAGCACCATCAACTCTTTGCGGTGCAGTATGGGTGGGTTATCGGTTTTGTGATACCGGGTTTCTTTGCATTGCTCCCGGGCCAGGTCAATGCTGATGCTTTTGTGCAAGGCTGGATAAGCCTCTGAAAAAAAGTCCGGGTAGCTAAGAACGGTCAGCTTGAAGCAGTCCCGATGGAACTTCAGGATGTCCCACTCCGGATCCTTTAACGCTAACTTGCCGATCTGGGCCTGTGCAAAGTCTTTCAGACAAGAATTGACCGCCACCAGCACGGTTTTGTGTAAATAAACAGCTTTGGGCAGTTTTTTGCCAACCGCCAGACCATTGATGGCCATGTGGTATTGTTCTGGCGTCATCGCTCGCCTACTGCTGAAGAAACCCTTCCACAGTGTAGCGATGTGGGTATAACTTGCCCATAGCCGAACGCTTCATCCAGCAGACTTCCTTACTCAATCTCTTGGAGTAGCTGATATGGATGGGGCGATCATCGCCATAAAAGTAGAGCCGGTCAAAGGGGCAGTGTTGCACGGCCCACCGGGCGATGGCCAGGGAACTGATACCCGGTACCAGAAAGTCACAGGCCATCCCCCCACGCTTACAGATGCGCCTACCCTTGCTGTTGAGTTCATAAGCTGCGTGTTGATCCAGCTCAGGGGCAACACCAGGCCGCTTTTTCCGGGTAATAGCAAGACCCAGAGCATGGGAACAAAAGCCGTAGGTTAAATGAAGGCGGCCAAACTCATGAACAACAGGATCCAGAATATTGGTGGCGAGTTCTGCAATGGCCTGCCAACTTTCCGATTGCCGGGGAAGGTTATCCATACCACCTTGCGCAAAGGTGTCACCACAACAGATCAGATCCTGGTATCGAAAGTACTTGCTGCAGTGATCATTAATACTGAGGGCGGCTGTCATTTGTTCTCTTTTTCCAGGTGCACACCAAACATTAACTGTGCAATATCTGTTCTTTTATGAAATCGTAAGCATTTGGAAGACTCAAGTCATCCGTACCAGACGTTCTTGCCTGCTATCCCTCAAAGATGATAATACCAGTTCACCGCAAAAACACTGATGATGGTGGTGATCAGACCACCAAAGGTGATCCAGTACTGGCGGTGCATGCCGCCAATTTCTGTACGGACATCAGCAATTTCGCTCTTCAGCTCGGTACGCACACCAGCGATCTCCGTACGTACATCCGCTATATCACTTTTCAGATTGGTAAAGCCATTCATCATTTTTTCGTTCTGCTCATAGATCAGCCTTTGCATGGCGAGCAAATCATTCTTGGTGGCGTAGATCTCGCCATTCAGCGAGGCCTGAACATGGGCGGCGGTTTCCTCATCCACCCCGAGGGCTTTCAACTCTGAAAACAGTGACTTCTTTTCCATAACAACTCCTTAAAGGGCTGGCATTCAGGCTAGCTTATGGCATAAAGGTTGTCAGGGGTCTGTGTGTTCTGGCACGGATGAAATGCCCTTCTCACTCAAATGTGGTAATACCAGTTCACCGCAAAAACGCTGATGATGGTGGTGATCAGACCACCAAAGGTGATCCAGTACTGGCGGTGCATGCCACCAATTTCTGTACGGACATCAGCGATCTCCATACGCACATCAGAGATTTCACTTTTCAGCTCAGTGCGCACCCCTGAAATTTCACTTTTCAACTCGGTGCGAACCTCTGAAATATCACTTTTCAGGTTGGTAAAACCATTCATCATTTTTTCATTCTGCTCATAAATCAGCCTTTGCATGGCGAGCAGGTCATTTTTGGTGGCGTAGATCTCGCCATTCAGCGAGGCCTGAACGTGGGCGGCGGTTTCCTCATCCACCCCGAGGGCTTTCAACTCTGAAAACAGTGACTTCTTTTCCATAACAACTCCTTAAAGGGCTGGCGTTCAGGCTAGTCCATAGAGTGAAAGCTGTCATGGCCACATCGCGCAAGACTGCCACAGAGGATCCTCCGCTTTGACATGAAAAATAGCGTTTGCCATTGAGACATCGCGGACTCTTTTATCCTTGTGAGAGATGGCGGCTCAAGTATTGATCCACTTGATCAGGAGTGCTCAACAGCAATGGAGTGAATCGCAGTACTTCACGGTGAATATTGATCAATGCTTCCTCTTCATATTCGTGGGCAATGGCATTGCGGAGTTCACGAATGATGACAAAGTCACGAGCAGAATCGATCAACCCTTTTTTCTCGGCGCGATTGATACGGTCCCGAACAGATCCCTGACTTTCAAGATCCAGTTCGTCCACCAGCCGGAAGATTTTCTGAATCAGAATATCACTCATGCGGGCAAAACGCGCTGTCAGGGTTTCGAACTTCTCATGGCCCTCAGCATCCAACAGGTCAAGCTCCAGGGGCTGACACCGCTGCAATGACCACTCAAGTCCGATGGCGGCCCTGCGCATTTGCTGAAGCTGTTTTTCCAGTAACTGGCGTTTGTCCCTGGTCATGTTCTTTCTGTCTCGGGGTTGTTTAAGGTGATTAGTCGCTACAACTCAATGGCTTTGGTCACTACAGTTCTGGCGAAATCCCCTCGGCCATCTTTATCCAAAAGCAGGTCAATCTTCTGCTCCCCTAACTGCTGATGCAAATCAGCCAGAATATTCAGCTTATCAGTGAAACCCAGTTTTGCCGAGATCACCAGCAGGTCAATATCCCCCCCCTTTTTCTTCGGGTCAACGCGGGAGCCAAAAAGCAGCACCTGAGCGCTGGAGTCATAAGCCTTTATGACGGTTTTAATGATCTGCTGCTCCTCGTGGGTCAAGCGCATAGGGTTTCCTTTTGTGACAATGCTTTCGCCGGTCACCCGACAGCCTCAGTGATTAACGACAACATGGCCTTTTTTCAGGTACTTAGCTTTGTAAGGAGACGTTCCCTGGACTGAAGCCACTTTTGAAAATAGAGTCAGGCAAGACCGTGCCGAGTGTCAAACCATCCTATCGAAGCCTGAGGCCAGTGGGAATAATAACAAACAGAATCCAGGATCCGCAGGAAAGAACCTTGGGCTCAATAGCAAATCGGTTTTGAGGGTGGAGTGTTACTGGTAAGAAAAAATAGGAGAGAGTTTTATCTATGGCGCACCCGAGAGGATTCGAACCTCTGACCTCTGCCTCCGGAGGGCAGCGCTCTATCCAGCTGAGCTACGGGTGCACTTTTTATGCAACATCACCGGAACCACGTAATCGCCGTTCCAGCGGGTGCCAATAATACTGATCCGACCCCGGGCTGTCCATGATTTTTTATCCTTGTGGACCACCTCCCTGTCACCAGCGAATCTACTTTGAACAAAGCCATTGCTGAAAAGCCAGTGAATCCCATGGCACTGCCCACTGAAACCACCGGACAACCGAACCCGCAACCGTATAAACCCCTGTTTTAGGCAGGGTAATTGATCTATAATCCTCCTGCTTAAAATAATTCGGCTACGCTGGCATCAGCTCTGCAAAGGGTTCAAAAACGCCTTTTTCAGCTCAGGCGATACCCAGGCATGATTGCGGTCGATAGCCATAAAAGAGGACAAGCGAGTGTCTCGGGTTATTCAAATGCGTGCTTTTATTCTGTTGGTTGGGGGACTTTTCGCGGCACTGGCGTTTGCCAAGCCGGTCACGGATCTGGACCCCACTTCCCGAAGTGAAATCAGCGAGCGTATTGCCCCTGTGGGTAAGGTTTGCCAAACCGGTGAGGAGTGCGCCAGTGCTGCCGGAGCTGTGGCTACCGCCAGCGGTCCACGGACAGGCGATGCCATTTATAGCCAGTTCTGCGTAGCCTGCCATGGAACTGGGCTGCTCGGCGCCTCCAAAAAAGATGACTTCGCCGACTGGAAAAAAAGAGAAACAGCCGCCGGTGGTTTCAATAAAATGCTGGGCAATGCCATCAGCGGGATTCGCAGCATGCCCCCCAAGGGCACCTGCATGGATTGTTCAGACGAAGAGATCAGCTCCGCTATTCAATACATGAGCGGGCTTAAACCCTGACCTATACCCGTTGCCTTTGTGCCCTTTTCTGTTGCGCTTCACTTCGTTCAGCAGCAACCTACGTTAAAGTGGCTATACCTGGAGGCTTTAGAACATTCTTCTGGAATGCAGTAGGTTGCTGCTGAGCACAGCGAAGCGCAACAAAAGCAGCGCCTTTTCTTACACTGCGTGTATGGATATATACGCTTTCCTGCACTAGCCCCTGGCCTCTTTTGCCAGGGGGCTGACAAACCCTTCCGGCTTTACTGCCAGAATGGAGCAATAAACACCGTTCATAATATTTTCCGCGGTATTTCCTACCCAGACGCCTTCCGTATGCCGCCCTAATGTGCCCATAACCACGACATCCACATTCAGCTTATTGGCCAGTTTCTGAATTTCCGCCGATGGGCTGCCTTTCAATAAATGAACAGAGACATCTTTATCACTGATACCCACTTCTTTCATAATCTCTTCAAGCTTGCACTGGTGGCGCCTCTGGGTGATTTCCTGAAGTTCGTACAACTCCTCATCGGTGAGGGTTTTCAGGGAGCGCTTGCCCACCGGAAGGTTCCATACACTGGCCAGATGCAGTTCTGCCGCTTCCTGAGCGGCCAGGTACAGGCCGTACTGTGACAGTTTCCGGTTCAGCTCATGGGCTCCGGAATCCGGGTCTCCGGCATCAATGGCCACCAGAATTTTACCGGTGGCGTCCGGCAGTTGTTCCCGGTCCGCCATCATCAGGATCGGCACCGGACATTTCCGCAGTAAAGCCAGGTCATTGCCGGTTAGCTGGTTATGGGTCAAGGCCCCCGTTGAGTCCGCCAGCTTGATCACCAGGTCAATATGGTGCTCTTCAATCACTTCATGGATGTGTTGTCGGGGTCGACCGGAAACCACCAGCGTCTGTGCATTGACGCCATTATACCAGGCAACTTCTTTCAATCTCACCAGCTCTTCTTCCAGCTGTTGACGAAACAGAGCCTCCAACTTCTTTTCAAGGGGAAGAAACTGCAACCGGTGCATAACCTCAATACTGTTATCAAACAGCGCAATCAGTACACTGGCCCGATTGTCCAGAGCCAACCGGAAGGCTTGCTGCAACTCCATGTCGGACGTGTGCTGACGGGTTACTACCAGAAGGATCGAACGAAATGCATGCATGGAATTCCCCTTGTTCAGAGTCACACCCTCCTTCACCAGGAGCCTGTCGGACTTACGACAATTTCGGCCTAAAATCCAGAAAGAACGGCCTAATCTTTCGATGAATTCGATTAAATAGGCCCGCTATTCGCACGAATCCATCGAAAGATTTGACTCGTTCTACTGAATTTTATGCTCGAAAGCATAAGCCCGGCAGGCTCCTAGCAACCATTATCGCAGTAATCTCCAGTTCTGCTTTGAAATCTTCCGCTCTTTTTAATTCTCAACAAATGGATTCAGCTTGAGGATGCCCCGCCCTGCTATATAATCGCGCCCCGAATGATTTCTGTTGCATCCACTACTGCGAGGCATTACGGCACACCTATGAAGAAGCTGATGATTATCCCTTCACTGGTCTTGACAGCACTGCTCTGGACGCCCCTCCTCCAGGCTGCCGACAATGAGGCGAACAACCTCTACTTTTACAATTGGACCGACTACATTGCCAAAGATACGGTCAAAAATTTTTCCAGACAGACAGGCATCAAGGTCGTTTATGATGTATACGACAGCAATGAAGTGCTGGAAGGCAAGCTGCTTTCAGGCCGAAGTGGTTTTGACCTAGTCTCCCCCTCTCACGACTTTTATAAAACCCAGATCCGTGCCGGAGTCTATGAGCCACTGGACAAGAGCAAGCTGCCCAATCTGAAAAATCTGGACCCGAAAATCATGAAAGTGATTTCCGACTCATTTGATGAAGGAAACACTTATGGCATTCCCTATCTGTGGGGTACCACGGGCATTGGCTACAACAAAGCAGCCGTAGAAAAGGCACTGGGTAAAAATGCCCCCGTTGACAGCTGGGCCCTGATTTATGAACCAGAGAATATGAAAAAGCTGCAGAAGTGCGGCGTGGCTTTTCTGGATGCCCCCAGTGAAGTACTGCCTTCCGTCATGGCTTACCTGGGCATTCCCGGGGACAGTCTGGATAGCCGCGACTATAAAAAGGCGGTGGAAAAGATCAAGACCGTTGCCCCTTATGTCAGCTACTTTCACTCATCCCGCTCCCTGACTGATCTGGCCAATGGCGATATCTGTGTGGCACTGGGGTGGTCCGGAGATATGCTGATGGCCAGGGACCGGGCCCTTGAAGCCAAAAATGGCCTGGATATCCGCTACGTGATTCCGGTCGAAGGCGCACCCATGTGGATTGATATGCTGGCCATTCCCAAAGATGCGAAGCACAAAGACGCCGCCCACAAGATGCTCAACTACCTGATGGAGCCGAAAGTCATTGCCGATGTCACCAATTACGTGACCTATGCCAACCCGGTTCCCACATCCCGCTCTCTGGTCAAGCCGGATATCGCCAATGACCCAGGCATCTACCCCTCCGACGACACCATGAAAAAGCTGTTTGTTTTCAAGGAGCTGCCCAGCAAACTCAAACGCTATATCACCCGTGAGTGGTCCAGGGTCAAGTCCGGCACCTGATCGCTTCCACCTTCGTTTACCCGATAGAGTGCCAGATTCTCTGGCACTCCCTTCCCCCTTCTGGCAACAGCTCTCCCTGTAAAAGCCCTTTCCGATTAAATGCGCCATAATTGAACAATGGACCCATCCCGATGGACTTTTCATGGAAGACAAATTCAGCGCCCTGAGCGTGCTTATTCTTGAAGATCACAGTTTTCAACGTATGGTGGCCGAACAAACCGTTTCCGGCCTGGGTATCCGCCACCTCACTACCGCCAAAGATGCCGAACAGGCCCTGGAGCAATTGAAAGCCTCCGGGGCCGTGGATATCGTGATATGTGATCTGGACATGCCGGGCATGGATGGCATTCAATTTATTCGCCACCTGGGCGAACAAAAGCTCGCCCACAGCCTGATTGTGCTCAGCGCCCTGGATGCCTCACTGATCCGCATTGTGGGGGACATGGCCCAGGCCCATGGCCTGAAAGTTCTTGGGAACCTCCCCAAACCCCTGTCCCGCGACCGAATAAGGGAGTTAATGGAACTCCACTTTGGAGAAAAACCGGAAGATGGGCGGGCCATTGTGACCAATGAGCTGATTTTTGACGAGGAGGATCTGAAACAGGCCATTAATGACCAGCAGTTCATCCTTTATTATCAGCCGAAAGTCCTTCTGCAAAGCGGTCGTCTGGTCTCGTTTGAAGCCCTGGCCCGCTGGTTCCATCCGGAGGCAGGCCTGATCAGCCCCACCCGCTTCATTCCTCTGATGGAAAGCACAGGCCTGATCACCACCATGACCCTGAACCTGATCGATATTGCCCTTGAGCAGATTCATAAGTGGAGAAGCCATGGACGAAACCTCTCCGTCGGTATCAACCTGTCTTCATTAATGCTCTGTGACACCCGCCTTCCAGACCAATTGATTGCTAAAACCCGGGCGCTGGATATTCCTCCCGAGCTACTGACTCTGGAAATCACCGAAAGCAGCCTGATCCAGAATGCCGCCAGAGCACTTGAGACCCTGGCCCGCTTCAGGCTTCATGGGTTCTCACTGTCCATTGATGACTTTGGCACCGGCTATTCCAGTATGCAGCAGTTAAACCGGATTCCCTTCTCCGAGCTGAAGATCGACCGCTCTTTTGTTCTCAACGCCTGTAACGACAAGACGCACAGAGCCATCATCGAGGCCAACATTGGCCTGGCCCATACCCTTGAGATGCAGACGGTCGCCGAGGGCGTAGAAACCCTCGATGACTGGGCTCTGCTGAACCAGCTGCACTGCGATATGGCTCAGGGCTACTTCATCGCCAAACCCATGCCTGCGGACCAGGTTGAATCCTGGGAAGCGGATTGGATCACACGTCAGCCTATCTCCACCCCAAAGCCCAGAATTTGACTCCGAGCTGCAAGGTGCCTATTTCCCCCACCTCCGACTGACTACTAAAACGGCTCCTTCATTGACCTGTTGCAATACCCCCAGTTGCTTCTTTATGCATCATAGCAACCACTAACAATTTTAAACCCCTTGTTGTTTGCAGGCCGGTGTTTACAAACAGAGAGTTGCAAACCGGGAATTGCGAGCACAGCTTCAAGGTTCAATAAACGACCATGTCACACACCACCAGGCTTTCACTGATTGCTGCAGTCTTCTTTCTGCTTTTCTTCATTCCCACAGAAATGATTCCCATTGCCAATATCACGATAGAAGGCCAGAGAGTTCTGGCCATTTTTGTGATGGCGACACTGCTGTGGGTATCAGAACTTGTTCCTGCCTATGCCACGTCATTGCTGATTCTGGGACTGTTGACCGTTACATCATCCGACAGCAGCCCGTTTTTTCTCAGGGCAGCCCTGGACCCGGACAGCATGCTCAGTTACAAGGAGATCTTCAGCAGCCTCGCGGCGCCCGTGGTCGTGCTCTTTCTCGGGGGCTTTTTTATCGCGATTGCCGCTACCAAGTACAAAATGGACATCAACCTGGCCAGGGTACTGCTTAAACCCATTGGCAGTGACTATAAAAAGGTCATGCTTGGCCTGATGGGCATTACCGCGGTCTTCTCCATGTTCATGAGCAACACCGCAACCACCGCCATGATGCTGACGCTACTGACCCCGCTTCTGGCCCATGTGGATAACACCGACAACGGTGTTAAAGGCATTATTATGGCGGTGCCCATTGCCGCCAATATTGGCGGCATCGGAACCCCCATTGGCACACCACCCAACGCCATTGCCTTTCGCTACCTGACTGGTGAACATGCCATTACGTTTGGCGAGTGGATGCTGTTTGCCATCCCCATGGCACTGGTCCTGATCCTGATTGCCTGGGTCCTTCTGCGCAAACTTTATCCCGGCAATATCAAAGAGTTGTCCGTTAAGATCGAATCCCGCTTTGAACGCACACCCAGAGCTTATGTCGTCTATATAACCACTGCCGCAACCGTTCTGCTGTGGACAACCTCAAGCTTGCATGGGGTCAACTCATACACTGTCGCCTTACTGCCGGTTATTATCTTCTCCCTCAGTGGCATCATAGACACCAACGACATCAAAAAGATCAACTGGGATGTTCTCTGGCTGATTGCCGGGGGTATTGCCCTTGGTTATGCCCTGGAAAAAAGTGGCCTGGCCAGCGCCATCGTCCACACTATTCCCTTTGACACCATGGGCACTTTTGTAGTGCTGTTCCTGATGGCTCTGGTCGCCATGGTGATGGCGACGTTTATGTCCAATACCGCTACCGCCAACCTGCTGATGCCCATCGCAGTCTCCATTGCTACAGTACTCACGGGTCTCGACAGCTATGGTGGCATCAGCCTCATGGTGATCTGTGTGGCACTTTCTGCTTCTATGGGTATGTCTCTGCCCATCAGCACGCCTCCCAATGCACTGGCCCATGCGACCGGAATGGTAGCCAGCAGAGACTTTATCAAGACAGGCAAGTTCGTCAGTACGATGGGGGTTTTGCTGATTTTCTCTATTGTGACCCTGCTGGGTGTGATCGGCTATTTCTGAACCGCTTGAACCGAAAGCCTTTCAGGCTTTCGGTTATTCCCCCCTTAAACCTAGATTCAGCAGTTGGATGCGGAATTTGTGGAAAATCTGAGCGTTCTCAGCAAGGCGCGTCGTGCAGCCAATGGCCGTAGCCTTTATGCCCTATGGGTACTTGGCAAACGGCGCAACACAGCTGAGGGCGCTCAGATTTTTCACAAAGCCACAGAGCGGATTCGAAGTCACCCAAAAGGTGAGTAATAAATACAGTTCTGTGGCTTTTACTCCACTGATTGTAGAGAACCTCAAGCGGCCAACGGCTGAATCTAGGTTAAAACAGTCCGAAATACGTCATTCCCAGAAGCACCTTAAATATCAACAGTACGCCCAGAGGACTGATGATCCGGGCTGTCCTGATGAAGTCTCTGGTATCAACCAGGCCAGTGGCATGAGCCAGAGCATTAGGCGGTGTACTGATAGGAAGCCCCATCCCCAGGGAGGAAGACAGCGCCACAGCCGTTCCAATCACGACCAGGCCTCCAACCTCTTCGATACTGGCCACAGAAACTGACATAGAGACCGCAATAGGCATCAGCAAGTTGGCGGTGGCCGTGTGGGACATAAACGTCGCCATCACCATACACAGCACACTGATACCAAGAATAATGGCAACCGCGCCAAACTGATCAAACGGCACCAGGCTGACCATAAGACTTGCCAGCCCTGAAGATGCCAGAGCCATCCCGATGGCTATGCCCCCTGCCAGCAACCAGAGCACATCCCAGCTGATCTGCTTGAGATCCTGCTTATCCACAATGCTGCACAGGCTGAAAACCGCAACAGGAATAATGGCAACCGCATAGGCGCTGATGCCGTGAAAACTGGAAAACATCCACAGAGCAATAGTCAAAATCAGGGTGGTGTACACAATATAAGGCTTCAGGCCCCGCTCGAAGCGACCATCAATCTGAACGTCCAGATCCCCCCCTTTTGATGGATACATTTTCTGAAGCAGCCACCAACTGAAGGCAATCATAATAATAGTGATCGGAACCGCGAACAGCATCCAGCCACCAAACGACAGAGAGTGTTCACCTACAAAGTAACGGAAAGCAATCGCGTTGGGCGGTGTCCCAATGGGTGTCCCCATTCCTCCAAGATTGGCAGCAATGGGAATACTGAGCACCATTGCACGACAGCCTGGATCTTTGGCGTCCATTCTGGCAACCAGCGGCGTCATGATCGTGATCATCATGACACTGGTTGCGGTATTACTCATAAACATGGAAAAAACCGCAGTGATGATCATCACACCCAGCATCACAATTTCATATTTCTGCCCAAAAGGCTTCAACAAAACCCTGGCCAGGTTAATATCAACCTTGTATTTGGCGCAGGCCAGCGCGATAAAAAAACCACCCAGAAACAGAATAATGACGGGAGAGGCAAGGCTGTGAAAAATATCCGTATAATTCAGCATGTCCTCGCCCAGCACGTCACGCATCGGAAATGGAGCACTGTTGGACGTAGTCAACACCAGTAACATGATAATAAGAAGGGAGGTTGCAAAGGCGGGAACTGCATCACTGACCCAAAGCATGGTGGCTAGTAGAAATATCGCCAGAACCCTTTGCTGAAGGGCTGAAAAAAGCCCTTCCGGGTAGACCCACTCAGGAAAACAAAACAGCACAAGAAATACAGTTGAAATTAATATTAGTTTTTTTATGGGATCCATTTGAACGTCCAGTGATAGATTGTTTATAGAACTGGGCGGTGTGCCTGACGTGCATTTTGTATGAATAAACTTTCACCGTTCATATGCAGCTTTAACCAATGGAAGGGGATGATGGCATACACCCATGCCATAGCTTGCTTCCATTCCTGAACAGCACACCGGAATAGCAGCAATATTGCCTTATTCTGCCCTCTTCTACTCTGCCCCAAGTCATAAAGTGAATCGATTTATCAGTGGCAGGCAAGGTTACAGTCAATAAAAAAAAATCATTGAATGATATAAAACAGTTTTTTTATGAACCCAATCAATTAAAATCAAAAAATTCCAACTCTTTTCCTTAACCATTTATTTTCAAATACAGGCCAAAAGACTTAACTGGTGAATCAAAATACCTATTCACATACCAAGTAAAATCGGGAAACACCTTTGAAGGCAGCATTGTTATGCTGTTTATTTTTCAGGCTATGAGCCATTCTTGTTTTCTGATGAGTCTGATATTTATTCGCCAGCTTTAGTTTTTTTCACCCGTACATAGCAAAAAGCCCTGACCGAATAAACGATCAGGGCTTTCTAAATAAGTGCTTGGCAATGACCTACTCTTTTATGCCTTTAGACCCTATGGGTCCTTTGGGTACACATGGGGAAACCCCACACGACTGCCATGGAAGGCAGGAGTGCAGAAAATGCACGACTGCATGGATGCAGAAGGGAGGGTAACGCATGGAGCTGTTACCGAGGAGCAATTTTCTGCCTACCACCGGCGATCCGTCATCTCACTATTTAGTTTTTTCAACCATACATAGCAAAAAGCCCTAACCGAATAAACGATCAGGGCTTTCTAAATAAGTGCTTGGCAATGACCTACTCTCACATGGGGAAACCCCACACTACCATCGGCGATCCGTCATTTCACTACTGAGTTCGGGATGGGATCAGGTGGTTCTAACGCTCTATGGTTGCCAAGCTTAACTGGCTATATATCAAAATAGAAACTGGTGCCTGGCGATGACCTACTCTCACATGGGGAAACCCCACACTACCATCGGCGATCCGTCATTTCACTACTGAGTTCGGGATGGGATCAGGTGGTTCTAACGCTCTATGGTCGCCAGGCGAAAACGGTGTGGAAACCAAAATTGTTGCTGAATTCTGTTCTTGCTTAACACTCATCTATGTATGGCGTAGCAAATCGCTTTGGCGTTATATGGTCAAGCCGCACGAGTCATTAGTATTGGTTAGCTCAATGCCTCACAGCACTTACACACCCAACCTATCAACGTCATAGTCTTTAACGGCTCTTCAGGGACCTCTAA
>NZ_JBLYZI010000102.1:0-19914 GCF_057680865.1 Endozoicomonas sp. Z74 | reverse complement strand
AACAAAATACCTGTCTCGTTACCTCGGGTGGAAAAGGTTTCTTAAAACTCAACTCTTCTCAGAGGAGGCTTTTTTAGATCAAGTTTCTATACATTGGGTAGAGCAACACTTAATTTGAACAGCGCCGACCTTGCGGATTGTTGCATTCAACAACTTAAAGTGTGGATGCTTTTCATTCCAGGATTTCAATTTTTCAAGGAAGGTGTTCAGATGTTCAGGAGGAATAAAATATTCCTGAAGGATATCTTTGGTACCTTCAAGCGTATTCTTTAATCCTGCAACAGATTCTCCCATGGCATGATTGCGGGTTATGGTTCCATTTTGGGGTTCCAACCATAGGTATTCAGCTGTTGTTTTTAACTTACGTACGATCCAGCCTGCCAAGGTATCTTGTCTCATTAAGTTTACATAATAGCTTGGATCGGTATGAACGGGCTTCTTGCTTTCATCTTCCTGGGTTGCCAGCTTACCGGTGTCGTAATAATCGATGGCTAAAGAGTAATGAGATGGCCAAAGAATACCATTAACCGATACCCTTGCTGAATGCAGTGCTAATGAAGGGTTCTTGGAAACTTCATTAAAGTAACTGCAATAATTTTTTGTCTCTATTCTTGCAACTGTTTTCTTAAACAGGTTATTAGGCAACACCTTGAGTGTTACATCAGTAACAATGCCTACCAGGCCATAGGTGCCCAGTAGAGCCCTGAACAGATCGGGGTGCTTTGTCCTGCTGACTTCAAGATGGCGACCGTCGGTCAGCAAAACCCGCATAGAGACAACGGAACTTGATACGGGATTCCAGTTTACATCCTGACCATGGGCGTTCACGCCAAGAGAGCCTCCTATCGAAAAATCAGCATAAGACTGCATGGCACTGACACTCAAGTCACAGGGAGACAACGCTTTCTGAAGGTCGTGCCAGGTCACGCCTGATTGCACGGTTACTTCCCTGCGCTCCTTATCGATATTGATGACTCTATTCAAATCACGAATATTGATCTGAATAGCACCATCAGCAATGGTCTGCCCTCCCTGGCTGTAGCCTCCCCCCAGCAGGCTGACCTTGAGATTATTATTGCGGGCTTCTTCAAGGCGGTCCTTTATTTCTCTGACGGCAGGATCATCCCACTCTGCTCTAACAGATCCTTGCTCTTTTTGAAAAGCGCCAGCCTCAGTGATTCCAGGACGAGAACTATTCAGATCCTGAGGAGGTAAAGGCACTGTTGTTGAACTGAATTTATAAGAGCCAAGTGGTCGTCCGTTATCTGCGTCTCTCCCTTTCTCCCTTATACCTTGAGTACAATGCTGGCCAGGCATTTGATTGATCTCTTCGCCACCAGATAGCTTGGAGAGGTCTGGGTACAGAAGTTGTCTATTAATGCTGGAATTCACTGGATCCATTTTTCATTACCTCAACGAGTCTCAAAGTAGTGTTGCTGGAGGACGGCTCCTTTTAGTGGGGTCGGTTCTTAACAAGCCGCTTCAAAATATTGACGAATTATATGAACTGCAGACAACGGCTGGACTGACAGGCTGGTAAGTATGCCTAACCAGCGGATGCTTTAAGGAATTTGTTCAAGTAAGCTGAGGTCATGAAGCTCAGGGAAGGAGTTGATTATGCCGGTAGCAACGTCTTCAATCGGACAAAATGCTCAATTCGGGTGGCATTTGCTTAAGGAGTCACGGATTCCTGAAGGGCATGTATGTGGCTATGGTGTTACAGCAATACCCGGTAAAGGAATAATGGCGAAACCTTCTTCTTTTATAGAGTCCTCAACTAAATTGAATCCCCCTGATAACTGGCCGTTTGCCTATGAAGAGTTTCGCAAGGTCTGGTCTGAGGAAGAACTCAGTGACTGCGATTTGATTAATGCCCTGCAGTACGATGTGCTGCCGTTGAGTTTGCTGGATGGTCAGAATGACCGTCAGGCTATTCGCAAAACCGTGAGTCTTCGCCAATTAAAAGAGCATCTGTATTATAAAATGCTGAATAAGGTGCTCACCCCGGAACAGCGTCAGGGGTTTAACAGAATCAGGCAATCATTTTCTGCCCGGCAACTGTCAGACAGTGAGCTGCTGGGGGCTTTCAAGCATCGGGTTGTCGAGCCTGGTTTCAAAGTTGAGAGGTTAAAGCAACCGAAAGAGAGTCAGTTATTCATTGATCATATTCAGCAGCAGGCTCCCAAGAAGACTCTGGAAGCCTTTTATCGTTGTCTGGCAAAGGGCACGGCTCTGGCTGAAGAGCCTGAAAAGACCATTCGGCAGTATCGGCCCGGAAATAACAGCGAACTATACCGGGATTATCAGCAGA
Source organism: Endozoicomonas sp. Z74 (assembly GCF_057680865.1). NCBI lineage: Bacteria > Pseudomonadati > Pseudomonadota > Gammaproteobacteria > Oceanospirillales > Endozoicomonadaceae > Endozoicomonas > Endozoicomonas sp. Z74. The sequence continues at coordinate 17,603 of NZ_JBLYZI010000102.1, read as the reverse complement.
ATTATATTCCTGTGTTGAGCCGTATGTTTCCCAAACGCAGATATGATCCAGTCCGCAGTGATGGTAATTGCTTTTATCAAAGTGCCGCCCGGCAAATGGTTGCGCTTACCGGAAAACCCGTCACCGCAAAAGGGCTTCGCAGAAAAATGCACTTGCAGGCGTTTCTGAATTTTCATCAACCAAACATCTCCCCCGGTTTCCAGAAAATCCTGCAGCTTGAAAATGGCGGAATGAGTGAGGAGAAGTTACGTCGTGCGGTAGATCGACGCACGATCATTACCCAGGCTGAGGCTCGCAAAGGTCTGAATCAGAACCATCTGTGGGGCGGCGTTGAGCATATTCCTCTATTGGCTTACACCGCTCAAAGGCCGGTGATTTTATATCGTCACTCCAGCCAGCGAATGGGGGAAGCGCCTGAGGCTATCTGCTACAACGGCCAGGGACTGTTATGTTCATTGAAGGACTTGAAAGGAGGTCCCCGGCCGATCATGCTGGTTCATAATGGTGTTGATCATTTTGATGGGATGGCTCCCCGCTGATCAGGTCGGGAGCGCTTATCGTAAGTCCGACAGGCTTCTGGTTACAGCTCCATAGCCCGGGCGATCACCGTTTTCATAATTTCATTGGTGCCCGCATAGATCCGGCTGATGCGCACATCCCGGTACATTTTTGAAATCGGGTACTCATCCATAAAGCCATAACCGCCATGGAGTTGCAGGCATTCGTCCACCACCCGGCACAGCATTTCCGAGGTCCAGTATTTACCTCCGCAGGCATCCGCGGCACTCAGCTTTCCTTCATTTACCTGTTCAATCATTCGGTCCACATAGGCAAAACCCAGGTCAATTTCGGTTTTCATTTCCGCCATTTTGAACCGGGTGTTCTGGAACTTGCTGATGGCCTGGCCAAAGGCGGTGCGTTCCTTGATATAGGTTTTGGTCAGATCCAGGGCGGTCCGGGCGCTCGCAACGGCATCAATACACAGGTTCAGTCGTTCAACCGGCAGCTTTTCCATCATGTAGGCAAAGCCTTTGGATGGATCACCCAGTACGTTGGCTTTTGGTATGCGGACATTGTCAAAAAACAGCTCTGCGGTGTCCTGGGATTTCATGCCCATCTTTTTCAGGGGCTCTCCACGGGAGAAGCCTTCCATGCCTCTTTCAACCAGGAACAGCCCCATGGCGTGAGGGTTGTCCGGATTGGTTTTGGCCGCTACCACTACGATGTCCGACAGAATGCCGTTGGAAATGAAGATTTTTGAGCCATTCAAGAGCCAGTGGTCGTCTTTCTCCACTGCATGGGTTTTCATTCCGGCCAGGTCACTGCCAGCGCCCGGCTCCGTCATACCGATGGCGAGAATGGCATCACCACTGATACAGCGGGTGAGCAGGCGCTGCTTCTGTTCTTCGTTACCATAGGTGAGCAGGTAGGGAGCGACCACCATGTTGTGCAGCCCGAGCATAAAGCCTCTTTCGTTGACCCGTGCCAGCTCTTCGCACATCACCACATCAAACCGGTGGTCGCCAATATTCAGGCCTCCAAACTGCTCCTCTGCCATGGGCACCAGAAAGCCGTTTTCCCCGGCCTTGTGCCAGAGGTCTCTTGAAATAATCCCGTCTTTTTCCCATTGCTCCTGATGGGGAACAATTTCTTTTTCCACGAAGGAGCGAAACGCTGAGCGGAACTGCTCGTGGTCTTCATTGAAGATGTCTCTTGGCATGTACATGACGGTTGTCTCGACTGTATTGGCTGTCTGTGATGACAGACCCTGGATTATTGTTGTACTTCAACGGACCCCACTCACCGCTTTCCCCTGGAAAGCTGACTATGAGTGGACCGTGGAGCATTTATGCAGAGAGTCCGTCCCTGAATATAAGCCCATTCTCCGCCATTTTCACCAGCCGTTCCGGAGGGGAAAATGGCGAGCCAAACTGTTGGGCCAGCTCCCTGGCCCGTGCAGTAAAGGCAGGCAGATCATACTGGTTGATAAACTGCAGTACCCCGCCGGTCCAGGCCGGGTAGCCTGCCTCCTGCAAAGAGTAGATGTTGGCCTCGCATACATGGGCTGGCACACCCTCTTCAAGACTGTGAACCGCCTCTATGGCCAGAATGAAGAGCAGCCGGTCCTTGATGTCCTGGATCTGGAAGGGAGCGCTGCTGTTCGACAGATTCGGATTCAGGCCAGCATCCTCTGTTGTGATCAGAGGGCTTGTGGAAAAACCCGTCAGGGCCGCGCCATTGTTGATGGCCGCCAGGGGGATGCCTTCTTCCCTCATGGCAACGGCCTGGTCTCTGTAAGCGGTTAACAGCCGGGTTTTGAATTGTTCGATGCTGTTGGAATCGGTTGATGACTGAAGCGCTTTGACGTCATTCCGCTGGAACCACCGGGCCTGGATCATGTTTTTGGAGATCTGGCCGGTCACCAGTTCGGTAAAGTAGCGACTCTCGATACGAAGGGCAGAATCAAAGTCCACCAGAGTACTCTCACTGGCGGCGGATAAAATGGCTTCCGGTGCTGGATAGCAGCCCTGTGTCTTCTTTCGGAGCAGGGCTGGCGCCACCATCAGTTTTGCCGCCATAGCCGGGGAGTTGGCCGTTCCTCCGGGAAGTTGGAAGCCTTTCTGATCCCAGGGCTGGACCGCTTCCGGATGCTGTTGAATCCAGTTTCTGGCCAGGGTGGTCAGTTGTTCGGGGGATGAGGCAAGCTGATGGATCAGGCCCATGTCACAGGCCTGCCTGGCAGAGAGAGTCGTTCCTTCCTGAAGCAGGGGTAACGCCTTTTCAAGCCCAAGCAGCCGAACCGTGCGGACAACACCTCCGGCCCCGGGCATTAAGCCAAGGTTTACCTCCGGAAGGGCCACTTTTACCGCCGGTTCATCCAAGGCTATACGCCAGTGGCTCGACAGGCAGAGCTCCCAGCCTCCGCCCATGGCCGCACCATTGATCAGGGATACCACCGGTTTGCCCAGGGTTTCCAGGGTTCGCATGGCTCTTTTGAACTCAAGGGTGTCCTGATAAAAAGCCTCTGCCCCGGGTTTATCCACAGAGATCAGCTCGTTCAGGTCGCCTCCGGCAAAAAAGGTACTTTTTTCTGAGCGGAGCATAACGCCATTGACGCTGTCGACTTCTGCCGCCAGCCGATCAATGGCTGCCCTGAAGTCTTTCCGGAAGCGGGCGTCCATGGTGTTGGCTGAGCTGTCCGGCCTGTCAAATACCAGGTGGACGATGGCCTGTTCATCTTTCAGGTAGCGTACGGATGTCATCGGTAATCCCCCATTAAATCCGTTCAATAATGGTGGCTATGCCCATGCCACCGCCCACGCAGAGAGTCACCAGTCCGTAACGCTGCTGTCGCTGTTCCAGCTCGTCAAGAACCGTACCCATAAGAATGGCTCCGGTAGCGCCCAGGGGATGGCCCATGGCAATAGAACCACCGTTGACGTTTATTTTTTCCATGGGTACGCCCATTTCCTGTTGAAAGCGCAATACCACCGAGGCAAAAGCCTCATTGACCTCGAACAGGTCAATGTCATCCAGGCAAAGGCCTGCCAGATCAAGGGCCTTGCGGGTAGCGGGCATGGGACCTGTCAGCATAATCGTGGGATCTGAACCGGACAGGGCTGTGGCTACAATCCGGCCTCTGGGCCTCAGGCCAAGCTTCCTACCAGCGGCTTCATTGCCGATCAGCAGCAGCGCAGCGCCGTCTACAATGCCGGACGAATTGCCCGGGGAGTGTACATGGTCAATCGTGGCCACCTGTGGGTATTTCTCCATGGCCAGACAATCAAACCCCAGTTCGCCCAGCCTGGCAAAGGAGGGCTTGAGCTTGCCCAGGGAGGCCAGGGAGCAGTCCGGCCGTACCAGCTCATCATGGTCAAGAAGGGTGATGCCATTACGATCCCTGACCGGCACCAGGGATTTCTGGAAGGCGCCCCTCTGCCAGGCCTCTGCGGCTTTATGGTGGGAAGCCATGGCAAAGCGATCGACATCTTCACGGGAAAAGCCCCCCAGGGTGGCAATCAGATCGGCCCCCACCCCTTGGGGCATATAGCCCAGCTTCATGCTGGTTTCCGGGTCGCCAAACCAGGCGCCGCCATCGGAGCCAATGGGCACCCGGGACATGGATTCAATGCCTCCGGCCACCACCAGTTGCTCCCAGCCGGAGCGGATTTTCATGGCGGCGGTGTTAACGGCTTCGGCGCCGGAAGCGCAGAAGCGGTTCAGGGTCACGCCGGCGACCCGGTCGTCCCAACCCGCCAGAATCGTTGCAGTTTTGGCAATGTCGGCACCCTGGTCCGCGACCGGGGAAACACAGCCCAGAACAACGTCGTCTACCAGGGCGGTGTCGAGGCTGTTACGTTCCTTCAGGGTGTTAAGCAGGTCCGCCACCAGGGTAACGGGCTTAACTTCATGGAGCTTCCCAGTGAATTTGCCCCGGCCCCTGGGGGTTCGGATGGCGTCGTAAATCAATGCTTCATTCATGGGGCATAAACCTCAGTCCTGTCTATTGTCGTGCTATTGTCGTAAAGAATGTTTTTCTTTTGCTATGGACATTGACATTCCCACCACTCTGCTATTCTGGGGTTCCATCTGAAAAAAAATGGATAACAAAGGCTGTCCTTATGAGTTTGAAAGCAAAGCCACTGGAAACCCGGGTTGAGGTTCTCGAAGAGAAGGTGGAGCGTCTTGAGTACCTTGAGGTAGCGGTGAAAAAAATCGCCGAGGTAACCGATCGCACCCACCATGTGCTTCTTGAGCATCAGCGGGAGACCCGTGAACGGTTTGCACAGCACGACCGGCGTTTTGAGCAGCAGGAGCGGCGTGCTGACGAGCAGGATAAAAAATTCAATGCCCTGCTTCATGCGGTATACGCAGGGTTCAAGCGCGCTGATGAGCGGTTTGAGGAAATCACTGCTGAAGTAAGGGAAGGGTTTCGGCAAACCGCCGTGGGTTTCAAGGAAACCAATGAGAGAGTTGATCAGCTCGAACTGCTGATCCGCCAGAGAATACCCAACTCTACTCATTGAAAACGGAGCCGCTATCACGGGTGGTTTAGATGTTAACCCCCGAGATAGCGGTTGGCCGGAGAGCTTAGTTGACACCACGGCCTTTCTGATCCCAGAACGGTTTTCTCAACTCATTTTTCAGAACCTTGCCCGCTCCCGATAAGGGCAGTGGATCCGACTGGATGCTGATGCTCCGGGGGCACTTGTAGTCAGCAATCAGTGTCCGGCAGTGTTCCATAATGACGGTCTCATCGGCACTGATGCCCGGAGCAGGAACCACAATGGCATGTACCTGCTCCCCCCATTTTTCGCTGGGCACGCCGATCACTGCGCACTGGGCCACAGAGGGATGCTTGTAGATGGCGTTTTCCACTTCAATGGAATAGACATTTTCCCCGCCAGACACAATCATGTCCTTCACCCGGTCGACAATAAACAGAAAACCGTCGTCATCCATGCGTCCACCGTCGCCAGTATGCAGCCAGCCATTGCGCAGTGTAGCCTCTGTGGTTTCCTCAAGGCCCAGATAACCGATCATGACATTGGGACCACGGAGGCAGATTTCCCCCACTTCTCCCGTGGGCACGGGCTGGTCATTGTCATCCAGAATCGCCAGCTCAACGCCAGGAATGGCTTTTCCTGCTGATTTCAGCCTGCCACTGAGAGGGCCTGAAGTGGTGTGATATTCCGGGGACAGCCCGGAAATAAAGGGGGCGGTTTCGGTCTGGCCATAGCCCTGATAGAAGCGGGTGTGGGGGAGTACTTCCATGGCTTTGACAATCACCGCTTCGGGAATGGGGGAGGCTCCGTAGATGACATCGGTGAGAGATGTCAGGTCAAACTGGCTGGCCTCCGGGTGGTTGACCACCATATTGATCATGGTGGGAACCACCAGTACCCGCTGGATCTTTGCCTCTTCCACCATTTTCATAAAGGCCACCGGGTCAAAGGCGGGCAGGAAGTAATTACTGCCTGCCACCATGGCGCAGGCATTGATCATGACGCCGTCGGCAATATGAAACATGGGGGCGGCATGGAGAATACGCTCGTTGTCGCCTACTTTAATAAAGTTGGATGCCTGGAGGGTGTTACTGACCAGGTTCTGATGGCTGAGCATGACGCCCTTGGAGCGTCCAGTGGTGCCTCCTGTGTAGTAGATGGCGGCAAGGTCATCATTGGCCCGGCGGGCATCTTCCACGGCGGGGGTCTTCAGAAGGTCGGAAAAATGAAGGAATGAGTGGGGTGCTTCCTCTTCTCCCATATAAATGACGTGCTTCAGCTCAGGAAGTTTTTTCAACAGGCCGGGAACCCGGTCTGCAAAGGTTTTATCCACAAGCAGAACCCGGCTTTCACTGTCCTGCAGCCAGAACTCGATTTCCGGATCGGCCAGTCGGCAGTTAATGGGAACACTGACACCACCGGCCCAGGGAATGGCAAACAGGCTCTGGTAATAGCGGTCAGAGTTCAGTGACAGGATGGCTACCCGCTCACCGGTGTTCAGGCCAAGTTGCTGAAGTCCGCCCGCCAGGGAAGCCACCTGCTCAACCAGCTGTTTCCAGCTGAGGTTTCTGCCATTCATGGAGGTGGCCAGTCCTTCCGGATTAATCTGGGCGGAACGTCGAATCAGCTGGGTCAGTGAAAACATAGCGCTATCCTTTGTTGTTATTTTTCTTGTTGGCTCTCTGTTGAGCGAGTCTGTTGAGTTATTGTGGCTGACTTTCTGACGGGGCATCGAGTTCTGTGGCCAGAGAGAGCACCCTCTGGGCCTGGCGTAAATGGGGTATGTCCAGCATCTGTCCCTGAAGACCAACGGTGCCCGCTCCATCCGCCTCTGCAAATGCCTGGATCACCTGCTCTGCGTAGGCAATTTCATCCGGAGAGGGGGTAAAGCATTCATTAATGATGCTGACCTGGGCCGGGTGAATGGCGATTTTCCCGGTAAAGCCTTCTTTTCGGGAGCGAACACAATCGTTTCTCAGCTTGTGGCTGTCCCTGAAATCGGAGCAGATGCCATCCACCGCCTGTAACTTTCCGGCGGCGGCAACCACCAGGCAATTGGCGCGATTCATCCGATGCACCAGAAAGTAATCACCGTTGTCGTCTATATTGGTGGAAGCTCCAAGGTCTGCTGACATGTCTTCAGCACCCCAGGTGATTGCCTGAAGCCGTTTACTGGCCTGGGGAAACCGGTGCTGGTTCAGGGTGCCCACCGCAGATTCAGCGACGCTCATTATCCGGGTGCTGCCGGGTTGAATACCGTGTTGTACTTCCAGGGCTGTGAGGTAGTTATCCACCGTTTGAAAATCACTAGCCGTGGAGGGTTTGGGAAGAAAAATGCCCCTGGGTCTGCCTTCCATGACCGCCACAAGGTCCTGCAACAGGTGCTCAGTGTGCAATGCATTAACGCGCACCCAGAGGCCGGGCAGGGAAGGATTTGACTGGCAGGCGCTGGAGTACTCTTTCAGAAAACCGGTGACCCGGGTTCTGGCCTCCGGCTTGTTGGCCTCTGTGACCGAGTCTTCAAGGCAGAGGATCAGGGCATCGGCGCCGCTGGCCAGGGCTTTTTCCTGTTTTTTCCCGCTGTCCCCGGGGACGAACAGCCAGGATCTTGGCTGTTTCATGACGGAACTCCCCCACTCTGCCGGGCGGTTGTGTGAGCAGTTTTGTGCAGGAGCGCAATCCGGATGATGGAGCAGACCTGTTCATTGCGCTGGTTGTAAACAGAGTGTTCAAAGGTAACGATGCCGGCGTCGGGGCGGGATTTACTCTCCCGTTTATCCTTGATCAGCGTTTCCACCCTGAGGGTGTCGTTGATAAAAACCGGTCGGGGAAACTTCATCTCTCCAAATCCCAGGTTGGCCACCAGAGTACCCAGAGTAGTGTCTTCTACAGAGACACCGCAGGCGAAGGAAACGGTGTACATGCTGTTGAACACCCGTTGTCCAAATTCAGTGTTTCTGGCGTATTCCTCGTCCAGGTGCAGGGGCTGTGGGTTATGGGTAATGGCGCAGAACAGAACATTGTCAGCTTCTGTGACCGTTCTGGACAGGTTGTGTTTCAGGGTCTGTCCCACTTCGCACTGATCAAAATAGAGTCCAGGCATACTGTTTTCCTTTTCTTATTCTTTTTATGGCTAAACGGCTTGGTATTCTTTTTCAATGCGCCTGGCCAGATCCATAAAATAATCCATGGCTCCGGGGTTGGCGCAGGCCCCCAGGTTGACCGCCTTGTTCACCGGGACGCCAGACAGTAGCTTTTTCACCGGTATTTCCTGCTTCTTCCCGGACAGGGTGTAAGGTACCGATTCAATGACGTATACCTTGTCGGGTACATGACGGGGTGAACAGTTTTCTGAAAGAGTGTGTCGTATGGCTGTCAGCAGTTCATCGTCTAAGGAGACGTTGTCATTGAGCACCACAAACATCGGCATAAAGGATCGGGCACTGGAGAGCTCCAGGTTAATGATCAGGCTGTCCCTGATGCCCTTAATGCTTTCGACGTTGCGGTAGATTTCCGAGGTGCCGATGCGAATGCCGTGGCGGTTCAGGGTGGAGTCGCTGCGGCCGGAGATGTAGCTGCCACCGCGCTGGTTGAAGATGATCTGGTCTCCCTGGCGCCAGATTCCCGGCCAGGTGTCAAAGTAACTGCTGAGGTAACGTTCATTGTTGCGGTCATTCCAGAGATACAGTGGCATGGAAGGCATGGGGCGGGTAATGACCAGCTCTCCGTATTCATCCACGACCTTCTGTTGATTATCGTCATAAGCGCAGGCATCGACCCCCAGGCAGGGAGCCTGGATTTCACCGGCATAGACCGGCTCTGTGGGCACGCCGCCCACAAAGGCCGATGCCACATCGGTGCCGCCGCTCATGGACACCAGGTGGATATCCGGGTGCAGATTCTCATAAAACCAGGCGAAATTTTCCGGAGAGACCGGTGAGCCGCCCATGGCAACTGTGTCCACCCTGGACAGGTCAAACTGGCCTTTGGGTGAATAGCCCAGCTTGATCAGGCCGTTGATGTAAGTGGGGCTGATACCGAAGTAGGTGATGCCACAGCGCTCGGTCATATCCCAGAGACGCTCCGGACCCGGATAAGTTGGACAGCCGTCGTAGACAACCAGGGCACTGCCGGAAGCAAAGCCCCCGATCAGCATATTAAACATGGCCCAGCCTGTGGTGGTAAAAAAGAACTTCACGGAATCCGGGCGCAGATTGTCGTGGAGCCAGGCAAATTTCACCAGTTCCAGCAGTACCCCACCCTGGCTGTGAACAATGCCTTTGGGCATGCCGGTGGTGCCAGAGGTGTACATAATCCACAGGGGGTGGTCAAAAGGGACCTGCTCAAAGGAAAAGTGTTCGTAGCTGGCATTATTGCCCAGGGCTGTCTCCCAGCTGCTGATGCTGACAGGGGATGAAGGCCGGGGTGGTTGAGGTGATGCGGCATCCAGCCATGGCAGATGGATCACATGGCTCAGGCTGGGTAGCGCTTCAATAATCTGGTTAACCTCATCGGACCGGTCAAAGGCTTTGCCATTGTATTGGTAGCGGGTCATGGTCAGCAGTACTTTCGGCTCAATCTGGCTGAAGCGCTCCAGCACACTTTTCGCCCCAAAGTCCGGAGAGCAGCTGGACCAGATGGCTCCGATACTGATGCAGGCAAAGACCGCCACAATGGACTCAATGGAAATGGGCAGGTAGGCAACGACCCGATCACCGGGCTTAACCCCCATGGCCCGCAGGGTGGTCGCCAGTCTGGCTACCTGGTCTCTGAGTTCATTCCAGTTGATCTGCCTGGGCTCAAAACATTCAGACTCGGCAAAGACGGCGGTTCTTTCCAGAGGCCCCAGGTCGCCCTTTCCCAGGAGGTACTGGGCCATGTTCAATTGGGCCCCTGTAAACCATTGGCTGCCCGGCATGCTGTCATCAGCCAGGGCCTGGTCATAGGTGGTTTCGGGAGCAATCTGGTAGCACTGCCAGACGGCTTCCCAGAAGCGTCCAATGTCGTCCACAGACCATTGCCAGAGGGACTGGTAGTTTTCAATATCAAGGTGATGGTGCTGATTCACCCACTGGATAAAGTGAGTGAGGCCGGCCTGGTTGATCCGTTCCCTGGAAGGGCTCCACATCCTCTGTCCAGCGGTTGTTTGAGCCGTCGTTATTGCCATGGCCACCCTTCCTGTCCAGGTTCTGTCCTGGCTTATTTTATTGTTATTTGTATTCGTTATTGAGCGAGCCTCGATTATAGCAGTGGTTCGGATTCGGAAGTCAACCGTGTCATCGGGTTTTGCCTGATAACTTGCAGTTATTGGTTAAAGAGTGTTTAAAAAGCAACATTTTGTCGTTTTTTTATCCCGTTTTAAGGGGGGATAGAGGTGGGGCACGAATGGGGCTCGACTGGAAAGCGGCCTTAAGAAAAATCAGTTGTTATTTTATTGAGTCTCGCTCATTATAGGTCGCCAATGCAGGGTCTCATCAAGAACAAGAAAAAGAAAAAAAATAAAACATCATAAAGGTCCTTTTATGAACACCGCCATGCCCAGCGGCCCTTCATCCGGAGCCGCATCACCTCCTTCCGAGGCGTCTTCAGAAAAGCCGCTCTTCAAAAAAGTACTGATTGCCAACCGGGGAGAGATTGCCCTGAGGGTTCTGCGTGCCCTGCAGGCAATGAAGATTTCTTCAGTGGCTATTTATCATCACAGTGACCGGCACTCTCCGGTGGTTCTTCAGGCCGATGAGGCAGTAGAAATTGTTGGTGACAGCCCCAGCGCCGCACACCTGGATAGCACACAGATCATTGGTATCTGTCAGAAGCTGGGGGTGGATGGGGTGCATCCCTGCTATGGGTTTCTGTCAGAAAACGCTTCCTTTGCCCGTGACCTTGAAGCCGCGGGGGTTACTTTTATCGGGCCTTCCCCTGAGGTTATTGAGCTGATGGGCGACAAAATTACTTCCCGTAATTTTGTGGCTGACCAGGGCTTTCCCGTGCCGCCTTCGGTCAGTATGTCCCCCGATGAACCCGGTTTTATGGAAGCCGTTGCGGATATGGGGTATCCGCTGGTGGTCAAGGCTTCCGCCGGTGGCGGTGGCAAGGGAATGAGCATTGTCCACTCCCGGGATGAACTGGAAAGTACCCTGCGGGTAGCCGGCTCTGAGGCAGAAAAATACTTTGGTGACCGGCGGGTTTATGTGGAGCGCTATTTTCCCAGTGCCCGCCATATTGAGGTTCAGGTTCTTGGAGACGGGGAGCAGGTGATCCATCTAGGGGAGCGGGAGTGCTCCATTCAGCGCCGTTTCCAGAAAGTGATCGAAGAGGCGCCTTCTCCGGCTTTGCAGGGGGAGCTGGGAGCAGAGCGCAGGCAGGCTATTTGCAATGCCGCCGCGGGTATTGCCCGGGCTGCCAATTATGCCAGTGCCGGTACCGTTGAGTTTCTGTACACACCGGAAGGGGAATTTTTCTTTCTGGAGATGAACACCCGAATTCAGGTGGAGCATCCGGTGACGGAGATGGTTTACGGGGTGGACCTGGTGGCGGAGCAGATTCGTATTGCTGCCGGGCAGGGGCTTTCCCTGAAACAGGATGAGGTTATCCCCAGGGGGCACGCCATTGAGTGCCGGATCTGTGCGGAAGATGCTTTTAATGATTTTATGCCGGAAACCGGACGTGTCCTTTTTCTGAAAGAGCCCGGTGGTCCCGGAGTTCGCTTTGACAGCGGGCTTTACCAGGGGCAGGAGGTGACCACAGCGTTTGATCCGATGCTGGCTAAGCTGGTGGTCCATGGAGCAACCCGGGATGAGGCCATTGCTGGAGTTATTCAGGGGCTTCGGGAGCTGGTGTTGCTGGGGCTGAAAACCAACAGTGAATACCTGATCCGGATTCTGGAACACCCGGCGTTTGTGAAGGGCGAGTTTGATACCTCTTTTGTGAATCACTACTCCGGGGATCTGAATCCGGCAGTGCTGGATAACTCCCGGTTACAGGCCCTGTTGTCAATGGCTCTGCTTTCAGACCGTAACATCCGCCTTCTGGAAGAAGCGACACCTGACCTTTATGCCGCCATTGGCCACTGGAGGAACTGATGCAGCCCAAATATACCTTTGAAAATACCCGCTATTCGGTGACGCCTGTTCGCAGGGGGGATGTCAGAACCCTTGAAATCAGTGGTGGTGAGTTCACTGGCCGGCGGGTGGAAGCCCGTATCCGCTGGCTGGATCAGCATCAGGCAGAGCTGACCGTCAATGGTCAGGTCAGGCAAGTCTATGGAGCCCAGGATGGCAATAACCTCTACATCCACCTTGATGGTCAGGCCTGGGAGCTGGAAATTGTGGATGAGTTCAGCGAGGCCCGTTCCGCCGGTGGTGGCAGTGAGTCCGGCCAGGTGAAAGCGCCCATGCCGGGAGTGGTCATAGAAGTCAGTGCCCGTGAAGGGGATGATGTGAAAGAAGGCCAGGTGCTGATGTTGATTGAAAGCATGAAGCTGCAGATGGAGATCAAGGCCGGTCAGTCCGGAACGGTGGGCAAGCTCGGGGTGGATGGCCCCGGTGCCAGCTTTAACAAGGGGGATATCCTGGCGGATATTGTGCCAGCCACTGATGCCAGTGGCTCTGAGCCAGCTTGAGGAAGACGCTGTGAGAAGAATCGAATCCAGGTTGAATACCCGATCCGCTGAGTTCAGCCAGTACCGTGAGCACAACCTGAAGGTGATGGCTGAGTTTCGCCAGAAACAGCATGATGCCCGTTATACCCGTCCCCAGAGGGATATAGAGCGACTGCAGAAACAGAACAAGATGATGCCCCGGGACCGTCTGGAGCTGTTGCTGGATCCCGGTACTCCTTTTCTGGAGTTTTCCTCTCTGGCCGCCAACCGGGCCTATGAAGGCAGTGCTCCTTCAGCCAGCTGTATCACTGGTATTGGCATCGTAGGGGGACGGGAAGTGGTGATCAACGCCAGCGACAGTTCCGTCAAAGGCGGTGCCTGGTACCCTCTGTCCGTAAAGAAAATCATCCGCGCCCTTGAGATCGCCATTGAGAATCACCTTCCTGTGATTCATATGTGTGACAGTGCCGGAGGTTTTCTTCCCCTGCAGTCTGAATTGTTTGGTGACAAATACATGGCTGGCCGGATCTTCCGGAACCAGACCCAGCTGTCCAAAATGGGCTGTAAACAGTTATCACTGGTATTCGGTCATTGCACGGCGGGTGGCGCTTATATTCCGGCGCTGTCGGATTATTCGGTAATTGTGGAAGGCACCGGTGCGGTGTTTCTGGGAGGCCCTCCCCTGGTAAAAGCGGCAACCGGTGAAGAAGTCACTGTTGACGAACTGGGTGGTGCCCGTATGCACACCTCCGTTTCTGGCACCTGTGATTATTACGCCAGCAACGAGCGGGAAGCCATTGCCATCGGCCGGGAAATCGTCATGCAGTGGGAGCAGAAACCCAAGTTTGAGTTGCAGCGTGAAACGCCGGAGGATCCCTATTATGATCCGGAAGAGCTGTACGGGATTATTCCTGACGATATTAAAAAGACCTTTGATATGCGTGAGGTGATTGCCCGGCTGGTGGACGGCAGTCGTTTTTCTGAATACCAGCCCGATTATGGGGAAACCATGATCTGTGGTTTTGCCAATATCTGGGGCTACAAGGTCGGCATTCTCGGCAATAATGGGGTACTGTTTAACGACAGCTCCCTGAAAGCGGCGCACTTTATGGAGTTGTGCAACCAGAACCGGGTGCCTCTGGTCTTTCTTCAGAATATCACCGGCTATATGGTAGGTCGGGAGTATGAACAGCGGGGCATCACCAAGGATGGCGCCAAGATGATTATGGTTCAGGCCTGTTCGGAGGTTCCCAAATTTACGGTGATGACCAACGGCTCGTTCGGGGCGGGAAACTATGGGATGTGTGGCCGTTCTTTTGATGCCAGAACCCTGTTCAGCTGGCCTCAGAGCCAGATTTCAGTGATGGGCTCGGATCAGGCGGCCAATACCCTGGTGACCATCAAGCTGGCTCAGCTTAAACGACAGGGGATAGAGCCGGATGCCCGGGAGCTGGAAGAGATCCGGGCTGAAGTCCTGGGTAACTTTGAAAACCAGACCAGCGCCTATTACACCTCATCGGAAATCTGGGATGATGGGATTATCGACCCGGTGGATACCCGTAGTGCTCTGGGCATATCGATCAGTGCTTCCCTGAATGCTCCTTTTGGGGATGCCCGTTATGGTGTATTACGACTGTAAGTCGCCGTCATCAGAATACCAAGCTCAAAAGAATAAAAATATGAGGAATAACCCATGACCGCCAGCCAGTTTAATCTTACTCCTGACCAGCAGAACCTGCTGGACCATGCGGACCGTTTTGCCCGTGAGCAACTCTACCCCTATGCCGCGAAAATGGACAATGAAGAGTGGTGGCCTGAAGAGGTCTTCCGGCAGTTTGGCGAACTGGGTTTTCTCGGGGTCACCATTCCTGAGCAGTACGGTGGGGCAGGGATGTCCATGATGGAAGCCGGGTTGATCCTTCAGGGGTTCTCCCGCTGGAATCATGCCCTGGCGCTGAGCTTGGTGGCCCATGACAATCTCTGTGCCAACAATATCTACAACAACGGCAGTGAGTACCTGCGGGAAAAATACCTGCCAAAACTCTGTTCTGGAGAATGGGTGGGCTGTCTGGGCCTGACGGAGCCCGGTGCCGGCTCCGATGCATTGGGTTCCATGAGAACAAAAGCGGTTCGGGATGGGGATGATTACATTCTCAATGGCTCCAAAATATACATTACCAATGGCCCAGTAGCCGACGTGTGTCTGGTGTATGCCAAGACGGAACCGGGGAAAGGCTCGAAGGGCATTACGGCGTTTGTGGTGGAAACCAGCTGGCCCGGTTTCAAGGTGGCCCAGAAGCTGGAGAAGATGGGCTTCAGGGGAAGCCAGACAGCGGAGCTGGTGTTTGAAGATCTCCGGGTGCCGGTGAAGAACATTGTGGGTAAGGAGCATCAGGGCCATCAGGTGGTCATGAGCGGTCTGGATTTTGAACGTTCCATGATTGCCCCGATCAACACCGGAATTGCCGAGCGGGCTCTGGAGCTGGCCATTGATTATGCCGGGACCCGGAAGCAGTTTGGCCGGACCATCGCCAGTTTCCAGATGGTCCAGTCCCGGATTGCAGATATGTACGTCTGGGTGGAAACCATGAAGACTTTCTGCTGGAAAGTGCTGGCGGAAGTGTCGGAAGTGGACGAGACCCAGGCAGGAAGAGGGGAGATACATGCGCGTACCGCTGCTTCCGTTATGTACTGCGCCGATATGTGCAACAAGGTGCTGGACAACTCGGTTCAGGTGCATGGGGGAACCGGTTATATCTGGGAGTCGGAAATCAACCGGCTGTTCCGCTCAACCAAGCTGCTGGAGATTGGTGCGGGAACCACGGAAGTGCGCAAGATGATTATTGCCGGTGAATTATTGAAGGGGTGAATGTGATGTCAGAGACCCCATCCTCTTTTGGGCTGACGGATCAGCAGCTGTCAGAGCTGCCCACGGCCTTTTCCTCAGGCAGTTTTACCGGCAAACGGGTGTTAATCAGCGGAGGTGGCAGTGGTATCGGAAAAGCCACTGCCTGGCTGCTGGCCAGGCTGGGGGCCCGGGTGATCATTTGTGGCCGCAACCGGGAAAAGCTGGATCAGGCTGCGGCCCCCATGAGGGAGTCTGGATTGGATGTTGCTGTCCGAACACTGGATATCAGGAATCCTGAAGGCGTACAGACCTTTTTCGATGAGGTCTTTGGGGAGCCGGGCGGACTGGATGTTCTGATCAACAATGCCGGAGGCCAGTTTCCCCAGCCAGCCATGGACTTCAGCCCCAATGGCTGGAAAGCGGTCATTGATAATAATCTCAATGGCACCTGGTTTATGATGCAGGCGGCGGCACAGCGCTGGCGGGAGCGTCAACAGTCTGGAAATATTATTAATATTGTCACTGTGATTGACCGTGGCATGCCCGACCTTGCCCATACCTGTGCGGCCAGGGCCGGGGTGATTTACGCTTCCAAAACCGTTGCTGTG
This sequence comes from Endozoicomonas sp. Z74, assembly GCF_057680865.1. NCBI lineage: Bacteria > Pseudomonadati > Pseudomonadota > Gammaproteobacteria > Oceanospirillales > Endozoicomonadaceae > Endozoicomonas > Endozoicomonas sp. Z74. Next base: position 1,544 of record NZ_JBLYZI010000102.1, on the reverse strand, counting down.
GAGTGGGCCCAGTACAATATCCGGATCAACTGTATCGCGCCGGGTATTATTTCCTCGGAAGGGATGAGGGTTTATCCGGAAGAGGCGGTGAAAGCCTTTCCCCGTTCAAACCCCATGCACCGGTTTGGTTCCGCCTGGGATATTGCCGAAGCCTGCGCCTACCTCGGGAGTGATGCATCCCGGTTTATGACCGGTGAAGTGATGACCCTGGACGGAGGCGGGCGGTTATGGGGGGAACTCTGGCCTTATAAGAAACCGGGGTATTTTCAGGAATAGCATTTTATCTTTCGTAAAGTGTCCCTGAAAATGACCATGTTGTCGTCGGTATTTTCCCTTGCCAACTGGGGATGAAGGTCTACCTTTAACGGACTGTTTTTGGAAACCAGACAGCCTTGTTGGCTGGGGTAGACTGCCGTAATGCCGGAATACATCGAAAAAGAAGAGTTTGAGGCTTTTCAGACCCATGTCCTGAACCAGATCAAGGATATTTTTACCCTGTTTAATCGACAGCAGGCGTATATGGAAAGGCACCTTGAGTGTACGGAAAAGACCCAGAAGCATATGGATCACTTTATGGCCCGGATGGATCATTTATGCCAGTTTATCCAGAGTGTTTCTGATTCGGTTGATAGCAAAGATAAAAAGAGTGAGCAATCCTGTCATTAAAGAAGGTTGGTGAAATGTACAGGCATCTGTTTTTTAAGATAGTCTGTGTGTTCATTTTTATATTCAGCTGATAATGATTTAGGTATTTATTTATAGGATGATTGTGTGAAAGAAATGCTGGTTTTTAGGGTGGAGTGTTTAAATTAAATCTAAAGAATTGAATGAATTTTATCAAAAAAGTGTTTTTTAGAAAGTTGATTTTAATGATCTGTTTCGTTAAATAACAAAAATGCACCTTCTTCCTTTTCTAAAGTTTCTGTTGCAGATCAGATAATAGATAAATTGATTGGTTTTGATAATGTGAGTTTTGAAGATCAGTTTCTGTTAGATGCTCTCTGTAATGTAATTTAAAAGGCTGGTGTGTTTCAGGATGTTGGTGCCTTTTTCGTTAATGGACGGCATGATTAAATGATTCCGGTAGGGCAGTTAAGGTGTTATCACGCTATGTGGAACGATGCTTTAAAAAAATAAAGGTAGTTTTTCAAGGTGGTATTGTTGGGGGGCGGTATGCTACTGGTCTTATATGCGGTTTTGGGCGTGAATGATGGGGCTGTTTGTCTGTATGAAAGCAAATGATTATGCAAAGGATCTGTGTTGTGTTTTCCAGATGTCCGTGGGATTTGGTCAGTACCTTTTATGGGGTAGATACCGGCTTTTCAATTAGGTAAGGGAGGCGCTGTTCAAATTAAATGTTGCTAACATGGTCTATACTCCCTGAGCATGAGAATTGTCGTGTAAAGTGGAGTTCCAGCCATGAAACCTCAGCAATTCCAAGACATCCTGAAGTCCATACCCATGATGTCCCCAGAGCAGATCGGTGTCCTCCATAAAACTCTGCCGCCCTCACCCATTGCCGGTGATGCACAAGGTATTTCCGG
>NZ_JBLYZI010000101.1:0-20956 GCF_057680865.1 Endozoicomonas sp. Z74 | reverse complement strand
GCTTATCAGTGAGCGAGGAGAATTTGGAAAACAGGGCTTTTGCAGACATCGAAAGACAGGAAAAACCCTGATTATACAGGCTGTTTCTTGATGGCGCTGTTCAATTGGTGATCATGTTTTTGCCCTGGGGGCATTCCGGTGAAAGGACAACACGCGTTGGCCCCATAAAGTATCCAAGGCAGTGACTGCAGTCGTCTATAAACTCAATCACTACAGCACTGGCCATTGTGTATTCACGCTGTTCCTGAATCTCTTCATCAGCCATGGTCAGAAAAGACAGAAATATCAAAATTGAAAACCCAAACAACCGTCTTACATCAATCAGGTTTTTTAATTCAATATATGTATTGCCTAAGTTACCCCACATCATTCTGCCCACCTATTATGATGTTCATAATGCATTTTTCTTAAACAGAAAATCCAAGTGAGTTTAGTACAAGTTTACGGGCAGTAACTTTTTAAATAAAAACCACATATCAAAATTTGATTTTAAAAAATAAGATAATATTACTATTTCCTCCATAATAAAACGGCTATTTCACCCTACTTACTTTTAAAAACAGCTGATCACAGGAAAGATGAAAATCCGACGCATCTTTCTGCCAGAAATGGGTTTTAATGTACCGATAGACATCCTCCTTTAAGGGTGGGTTATTCACAAAAACCAGACTCAAATTAAACTCTGCAATACGATAGGCAACCTCTATAGTATCTGCCTTGATTGAGGCAGGAACCCGTATTAATGAAAGAGACAGGCCCGAAGTGTGCTGAAGTTTTTCTTTAACAGGGGTTAAATCAAAGGAATGCCCGGTAAAATACCTCAACATGTTCATACAATCGGTGTCCGGTGCCTGGAGCGCAATCACCAAAACACCTCCAGGTGCCAGCCAGCTTAACAGCTTCCCGGTATTCTCAAACCATTGCTCTGAGGGAATATAGTAAAAAACGTGGGAACATAATATAAAATCCGCCTTCCCCTCTGGAGATGCTTCCATTATCGAACACGGATGAAGGGTACATTCCGGTAAAGCATCGCTCAAAGAACTGAATAGAACATTATTTGGCTCGATGGCTTCAGTGCATTGAAAAAAAGGGGTCAATTGCCCGGTCAGTATTCCATTTCCTGCCCCGGCATCAATAAACCTCCTTCTTTCAGGCAGTGCCTTTAAGGCATCCAGAAGCCACTCCATGGCTTTTAACTTTTGATCCGTATGGGCTAGAAAAGTGGCTAAATACTGTTTGTATTCATCCCCATGGACTTCAAATTGATGCACTCTCTCTTGCCGGGAGCCATCTTGAGCTTTCCGGGAGTGCTTATCCCACTCTTTCATAGAACATGACTCCCACCAGACCATCGTCTGCCTATGCACTGAAGCTCTGACTATTGCCCTTCACAGGAAATCAAACAGCAGCTGATCCCCTTTCGATCGGAGGCGTTGATGAATTTCCAGTAACAACATGATTAACAGCTTCCTCAAGGGCTTCCAGTTGCGTGGACAATTGTGCCTGAATATTACCCAGCTCCGTTTCCAGAATAGCCCCGGCCTCTTCTATAGACGGGTCCGGCTGGACTTCCAGAAACGTCATGTCCGGATGCTCCTGCTGAATCCGTTTTAATTCGGCCTGAACCATTGCTACACACTCCGGCTTCACCCGGATCAGAGCTTTCTTGCAGCGTTTCCGGGACAACGCCTGTTGTACCAGTTTCAGGGTTAATGCTTCATCACTGAACTGGCCAATCAAATCCTTCACCGTCTGCTGAATCACTTTTGCCAGTCCAGGCTCAATCTGCCGATAAATCAGGGCGCAATGGTTCAGGGTAGCCAGCAGGGTACTGGCCTGTTCCTTTCGGGCAGCTTCCATCCCTTCCCTGTACCCTCGCTCTTTTTCCTCCTCCCTGTCTATGCCAGCTTGCTTTTGCGCATCCCCCAGCAACTTTTCAGCCTGTTGCCGTGCCGTTGCAATGATCGTTTCGGCTTCCTGAAAGCGCCGGTAGTCCTCAGCCTTGATAACCCGGGTACCGGGAGCCAACTCCAAGGCCGCCGGAATCAATTCAATAAAGAGGGACATTCAGGGTCAACCACACGAGTCACTTTCCTGACCAAAAGCTGCAATCGTTCTCTGTCGCATACTAACGCCTCTACCGGTTCTTCTGGCTGCCCTGAAACACCCCCTGAAAACAAGCCCTGGTAGTGAACCGGAAATTTCAACATCAGCCGCCTCATCAACGCCGGACCGATTCCTTCCAGAATAGAAAACAGGATCTGCAATCCTGAACGATCCACCTCAGCAAGAATGACTTCAGGACTCTCAGGCACCCTGCCCTGATAAAGAAGGCCATCCGGCCACTGGGTCAATAACAGCGGGGCGACATTCAGGGCATAATCAAGCGCCTGAGGGCCAATGGCCTCCCGAAGCACTTGCCGGGGTTTCTGCCATACCGTTCCCTGGATGGTGGAGTGCCAGCAGGCCAGGCCGCAATAGCGGACCACCCTCTGCAAGAGATCGGATTCAGCCAGAACAATTCCCAACCAGGGGTGCTCAATATTGAACTCAAACGATCTCTCCAGCTGCAGAGCCTTCAATACCCACTGATTACATACCTCAGGACAAATGCCAACGGCATCCTTGAAAGATTGATCCAGCCCCAGTTCCATCCACCAGCTCGAATCCATATAGGAGAGTGGCATCAGATTGAAGTCGTGCAGCACCGGCCAGAGCTGATCATCAATCAGTAACCGCCAACCTGCTTTATCCACTACCTTCTCCGGCCTCACTTTTTCCAGAGTCAACCGGCAACGGGCGCTGACGACGATGCCAGACAAACATCCCCATGGGCAGAAAAATGGCCACACAGGCAAGAGACAACAGCAGAATCATCAAGGGGACTTTTGACTGTCGATCAACCCGGATAAACAGAAAATCGGCATAGCTGCTGTCAGCCCCGCTGTCATAACTGGTCTCAGTGGGAAAAAAAACAACACTGATGTTGTCATAACTCAACCCGGACACAGCCTTGCTGACCAGCAGCTTGATCTGCTGGGTATAGCTGCTGACCTCCAGCAAAGTGCTGTGTTTGATAAAGACCGACGCGGTGGCCACTTCCGGCTCTCCGCCTTTTCCCCGTCTGGCTTCCTGGGAGGGAAGAACCAGATGCACTTTAGCACTGAGGACGCCATCAATTTCCGCCAGGGTTGCGGCAATTTCCTGACTTTTGGCGTAGGTAAAGCGCGCCTGCTCTTCCAGAGGGGACTTGATCAGGCTGTCCTGGGGAAACAGGCCTGGAACGGTGTCAAAATGTTCCCGGGGAAACCCTTCCCGGTTCAGGATACGGATCGCCTCAGCCTGGTCACTGTTGTTCACTCTCAGGGAAACCTTCCCCCCTTTGACACTGACCTTATCAACCCCTATGCGATGGCGCTGCAACAGGGCCAGCATGGCATTGGCCTCTTTTTCCGACAGCCCGGTATACAGTTCTGACGTACACCCGACCAGTAATACCGATGAAAAAACCATCAACAAAACTAGCCCGCATATTGCCTGACGTGTCGAGCTTCTTCCTCTGCTATTTTTCCGGCTGACACATTTTGCCGACACATTCATGCTTATTGCCTGGATTTGTCGACAAAACGACAGATGATCAAAATCACTGCATTTTCAGCAGGGTCTCAAGGTTCTGGTTGGACTTACCCGCGGTCTTCGCCAGCAAATCCTGCTGAAGCGTCAGTGAGCTGATCTGCCAGTTCAGCTTCAATAACTCCGCCGGACTGGTGACGTTCATCATGCTTTCATTAATAGCTTCCACCTTGCTGTTATAGGACTCACGCAGCTCTCCTGCCTTTTCCACCAAGCCCTGACCGATGTTGCTGTCACCGGTATCGGCGAAAGCCTGCTCAAACGCATCCACCGCCTTGTCATCCACAGGGGCTGAAGCTGAACTTTCAGCCAGCTCAAGGGCAGAGCTGGCCACAGAAGAAACACTTTTAGGATCTACCATTGCTCTTTCTCAACCTCAATCCGGTTATTGAAAATAGCATTGACGGACATCTCAATGCTCCAGTCCCTGACCTCTTTGTCAGTCATCTCCTCCGTTGTCTTCGGGTTGTCTTCGGATAGATGGCCCTCGACGGTTTCAGAAGAAGTTTCACGTCCGCTGTCTACAGACATCAACCGCTCAAACTCATCCTGACTGCGGGCGCTGGGCTCACGCTTCCTGAAAGCCTCGTCCTGGGAAGCGGGCTGGTGGTTGAGTGGGTTAACAGGATTAATAGCACTGTTAATAAACATGTTGAACACCTCCACCGGAAAAATCCCGGCGCAGATTCACCGCCATCTGCGCCAGAACATCGCCGGCTTTTTCGCAGCGCTGCAGATAAAACTCTGCACTTCGCGACTGCCCCTGTTTCAGACTGACCAGGGCTAACAGGGCATCCGCTTCTGATGCCGCGCCGGATTCATTGACATAAGGCATCAGCAGTTTACCTGCTCCCGCCAGATCGCCCTGGCCCATAAGGGATATGGCACGGCCAACTGCCACGGGGAAGGGCTGGCCGCCATTGAGTTCAATGGCCCTGAGAATCTGCTCAGCCTCCCTGAACAGCCCATAACCCGCACCGACAAAAGCCGTTTCAATTAACAGCCGCTTCAACTCAGTGTCCATCATCAGATCTTCTGGATAATACCGGATAACAGGTCTTTGACTGTTCGGTTGGTACTGGCCGCCAGGTTATAGGAGATAGACCACTGGTTGAGAGCATGCTGCACATTGGCAAGATCCGCAGGATTCAGCTTGCCTCCACTCTTATCAGCGCCATCCGTACCGGAATTGGCTTTACCCAGCTCCGCCAGTTTGGCGTTGACATCGGTATCCGCCTGGCTGACGGCCTGCTGCATCTGATCAACCACATAATCCAGGTTGACGGACGTCTTCGTGTACTGGGACATAAATGCTTACTACCTCAAGATTACTGCCACAGGGCTTATTAGCACCTTCCCTAAGCACTACCCATACGACAAGCCACCTCATCAATAACGGTTTCCGCACAGGACAGCGCTTCCTTCAACGCCTGCAAACGGTCATACTCCTCCGGCCTGCAGCCCTGATTCAGCGTCCTGCCCACCCTGAGAGCCTGTTCCCTGAGCTGATCCAGCAGCTTCTGACGATAGTGACCTTCACTGTCCTGTTTCAGCTGCTCTTCAAGTGAGGTCATCACTGGAGATTCTGGCATCATTGGCTGGTCATACCCTGTACATGAGTTTTCAATAGTCGGGCGGTATTGCCCGCTCCGGGTTCGTCATTTGATCCGCCTCATCACTTTCTTCCGCCTCTCCCAAAACAGCCGGAAAGAAAACCGTGTCATTGTCTTTTACCAGGGTGACCCCCTCACGGGTGATGGTTTTGATTCGATAACCATTGGGGAGCACAGCCCCCACCAGGTATTTCTGATCATCCTCCAACACCAGAAACGGTGGATCTCCCAGGGAGATCGCCCGAAGCGGTAACCGCCCTGCTGGCAGCACTCTTGGAGAAGCCATCAACTCCGGCGTAAACCCATAAAGCTGCCTGAACGACTCCGCCACCTGATAAAAAAGACGCTCCTGCTGTTCATCCAGAAGCCCCAGTGCCTTGATCGAATCACCGCTGCCCTGAAGCTGCAACCGATGCTTCAACCCTGACTTTTCCAACATTGAGCCAAACACCCTGACTCTGTCGTCATACCGGCTGAAGTCCGCCTTCCAGGACTTCAGCCCCGGAATATCCTGGGCAAGGATTCGTTCCAACTCCGGCCAGTGGGTTCGATCATCCTCATACCCCACCAGCAACAGAGTTCCCGGGGACGAACCGGCCATCACCTCAATATTACTGAATCCCAGTTCCTCAAGGGCGAACTCCACTGAGCGAACGATGTTCTCCATCACCCGTATCCGGCTTTTGTATCGAATGGCCCGCCTCTTCAACTCTGACAGTAACTCCGCTTTCTCACTGCGGGTCTGAACATAACCTCTCAGCTGTACACGATTCAGTTTCCGGTTCCACTTCAGTTCAACCCAGGGTAAATTCAACTGACTGATCACCTGCTGGCTCTGCTTTACAGGTGAAAGGATCAACTCTGAATCACTGCCGACCTCATCTTCATTCAGCAGTATCCACATGAACCAGAGAACTGGCAAAATGACCAGCAAGACCCAAAGATTTCTGGTTGCAGCTCGTATGGAAAAGCTCTTGAAGCCAGAACTTAAAACCATGCTGCTTGTGGTCTTTCTGGCATCCGTATCTGTCGAAGATGGCCGGATACTGTTAGAACCCGACGTTTCACTGAAACCACTCTGACCGTTTTGTACCCTCGACCTTTCAGGCTGATAATCTGGCCAAGGTGTATCATCAGAAACAACGGCCAGATCCACAGCCTGTGTGGAAATTGTAGCACTGCCTTGTATTTCAACCGGCCAATTTGCCTCCTTATTACCATTAATCACTACATCCATGGGTTCAGCAACCAGGGATATATATAAAGCACCTTCACCAGAGACTTCAAACGCAAGCAGAACAGGCGACAAATTCTCATTACTCAACACCAGGTCCGCCTGCCGGTCGTCACTGCCCACCGTCGTCTTACCCGGAGGCAGTTCAAGTACGGTTCCCAGATGGGGACCAGACAGGATCTTCAGTTTCCAGACAGGGCTGCTCATGCTCTCCAGTCATTCCTGAGTTGTTGCAGGCTTTGTAAACACCCTGACTCCCGGACTGCCATCAATGGTGACACAGGCTATTTCGGTGAAAGAATAACCCTGCGAGATCAACAGCGATTTCAAGGAATCGGAGATGCCTTTGGGATAGCAGGCCGTACCTGCCATTGCCTGTTGTTCAATGACATCTTTATCTCTGGTTTTACCGGCCTGATGTCGTTCAGCCCCCCTCTTGCCAAGACTCCCGAGATCCCCGGGAATAAAGGGATCTTCCCTTGTGTCACTGTGCACACTGCTCATCTGGCCGGGCTCCAGGATCCGAGGCTGTAATAGAAACATCCGAACGGTCTGCTCAATCCGGGTGGTTTTGCTTTTAAACAGCTCACCCAGCAGAGGAATATCCCCCAGCAGCGGTATCCGGCTTTCTCCATCCATGGCCATATCCCGGAAGTAGCCGCCAATCAAAAGGCTTTCGTTTTCATTGATGGTGGCCAGGGTATCAATCATCGCCCGGTTGACCAGGGGCAGCTTACTCCCAGGCACCTCCCGGTTAACCGCCTGATCACCGTCTTCAATATGAATCTTCAGGGCAACCCGCTGTTTACCGGGCACCTCAACAATTCTTGGCCGCAGATTCAACACGGTGCCATAGGCGACCGATTCCAGCCTGACGGCCTCACGCCCTTCCAGGGGCACATAAAATGTACTGCTGAAATCAAGAACCGCTTCAGTGTTGTTTTCAGTGAGAATGGCAGGCCGCGAGGCTACCCGGGCTTTTCCCTGCTGGCTCATCAGCTTTACCCGGGTGACAAAGCTGGTCAGACCCTGGCCCACTACGGTGGCGGACTGGTAACCCCCCCCCGAGGCATTGGGTGTTAAAAACTCAATGCTATTGCCATCACCAAAGTTATGGCTTACGTTCCAGTCCACACCCAGCTCATCCAGATTGCTGGCATTTACATCAATAATGGAAAGACTGATTTCAATCTGTTTCTGGGGACGGTCCAGCTCTTTAATCAACGCTCGGTATAGCGACATTCGCTCTGGGGTATCCTGAACCAGAACGGCATTTATCTGGGGAACGGCTTCAATTCTTGCACTTGAAGGCGCGCTGGCATGGGACGCATTGATAGCCGGAGTATCCCTCTTCCCAACGTCTTTCTTATCCTCTGTTTTTTCTCCCTCCTTGGGGGGCGGAGCCGCTGTGCTGCCTGATGCCTGATGGCTGAGAAGCACTGTTTTAAGAATATTCGCCACTCCGGGGTCTTCCATTTTCTGATCCCGCAACTGATAACTTCGATTCGTGGCCGAGGCATGGCGCAGCCGGAAAATCTCAATCACCAGGCGTCGGCCACTCTGATCCAGGGCCTGCTGATCAATAAACCTGGCCGTCTCCGTGACCAGATTAACAAACCGGGGGGGGCCAGACAGATAGAGAACCCCTTTATCGGACAGCACCTGCCAGCGAAAACGGTCATCCCACATATCTGCCCGCCTGAGCATCGCCTCCAGCTCTGCTGGCTTGATGCTATCCAGTGTCAGCAGGCGGCTGAGGGTCTCGGAGTTTTTGGAAAGGTGAAGAACTTTCCCGTCAAAATACCAGGTCAGATCGTACAATCTCCCTACTCTGGCCAGAAAATCCTCCATCCGGCGGCTGTGGAATCGACCATTGGCAATGTCGGTAATGGCCGGACTGATCACCACTGGCAGCCGGTAACTGGAAGCGAAACTCTGGATCACTTCCGACAGCGGTTCACCGTTGGCAACGTATTCAAAGGGTTTAACCGTATCCGGCAACCCTGCCTGTATCGGGGAATTAAACGACAAAGCAAACCAAAAAACGAAAAGCCCTGGACGCCCCATCATGGGTGAACCACTCCCGGCCCCTGCCAGCTCCGAGGTTCTGCCCCGCCAAGCAGAGGGAACAGGTACCTGGCAAAGGCACTGTGACCATCAAAAGCGTCCAGCAGGTTATCTTCTGATAACTCTTCGATTGGAACCGCTCTATGCAGCAGCAACCCTCCACTTTCATCCACAGAGACACTGTCATGGTAGTCCGCCGCGTTGGCCAGTATGGCCTGTAACACCGTCATTACAGACTCGGTCTCTGCCGGAGTGACTTCATGCTCCGGCCAGCTCCCCAGACAGGTGACCAGCCAGATCCATCGCCCCCCTTTTACAAACCGGGTGGAAAGCTCCGGGTTAATCGATACCTCCACCGGTGTGGACTGATCAGAATCCGGTTTCTGCAGCCAGCCCATCAGGGTTGAGTAGAGCTGTTGAACATCGGTTTTCACGGGTTCGCGCGCTCACTGAGTGAAGAGGCTTTTCATAGTCGCTTTTCATCATGACTTTTCCATAATAAAAAGCTGGGTGAATTAAATAAGACAGCCGACCAGAACATAGTCGGCAATTGCGAAGGATTAAAGTAAACAGGGATGATTTATACCGATCCGGATATCCAGGACGCGGTTTCAGAGAGGCAATCATTTTTCTTTCGTAATGGGTAACAGGAGTCAACCTGAACCCGCATATTGCATAACGGGAAGCTCTACACTTCATGCAATATGCGGATGAACCAGCTCCATACCCAATCAGCCATTCACCAGGAAGTGCACCCAGATGCTGGTCCCATAGCCCAGGGCAATGGCCCAACTCCAGCGCAAGTGGCTGACAAAGGTATAACTGCCTTTTGAGGCGCCCATCAAGGCGACACCTGCCGCTGAACCAATGGACAACAGACTGCCACCCACACCCGCAGTCAGGGTAATCAGCAACCACTGGAAGGTATCCATTTCCGGGTTCATCCCGAGAATGGCAAACATCACCGGAATGTTATCCACCACAGCCGATATTACACCGGCGATAATATTGGTCCAGGTAGCTCCGAGATCCGCGTACATGGTTTCTGAAGCCAGATCCAGATAACCCAGGTAACGCAGCCCGCCCACGGAAAAAATAACCCCGAAGAAGAACAGCAGGGTATCCCATTCTGCCAGGGCTACCTTCTTGAAAATATCAATACCCTGCTGGTCATCCCCATCGTCCACCGCTTCCAGTTTACGGTTGCTGGTCAGCCCCCGGATCTGCATGAAATAGGTGTAGAACATCAACAGTGCCAGCCCGGTCATCATACCCATAAAGGGAGGCAGGCCCAGGACTTTTTCAAAACTGACTGCCAGGGCGATGGTCACCAGAAACAACAGACAGATACCCAGCCCCCCACGACTAATCCTGGCCGTCAGCTGCCGGGCAGTAGGGCGCCCTTTATCAATAAAGAAGCTCATGATAATAGCAGGCACCACATAGTTGGCTATCGAGGGAATAAACAAACTGAAGAATTTGAAAAACTCCACTTTACCCGCCTGCCAGACCATCAGGGTCGTGATATCACCAAATGGACTGAACGCCCCTCCCGCATTGGCGGCCACCACTACATTGATCATCGCCAGGGTTATGAAACGGGGATGGCCCGCTCCCACTGCCATAATCACAGCCCCCATCAGCAGTGCAGTGGTGAGGTTATCGGCGATGGGGGAGATAAAGAAGGCCAGGATGCCGGTGATCCAGAACAGGCCCAGGAAATTGAACCCTTTGTTAAGCAGCCAGCTGCGCAAGGCCGCAAACACCTGCCGGTCCTCCATGGCATTTATGTAGGTCATGGCCACCAGCAAAAAGAGGAACATGGCCGCATATTCTTCCAGGTCATGCATGACCGCCCCTCGCAGCTCTTCATGGGAAACCCCCTCCTGGGTTGCCAGCCAGGCAATCAGCGCCCAGATCAACCCTGCCGCCAGAATCACCGGTTTGGATTTACGCAGGTGCAATTGCTCTTCGGCCATAACCACACAGTACGCCACCACGAAAATGGCAATACAGGCCCAGGCAATCGGACTGGATGTCGCTCCCTGCAAAGTACTTTCAGCCAGAGCCATTGAAGGTATCAACCCCAACGCTCCAGAAACCGCTCCTGAATAAAGGAGTCTTTTCGTTTTATTCAGCATATTCCGGCCACCATAACTCCATTTGATAAGGGTCATAATCACAAAACCGGGGAAGGATAACGTGCTCCCATAAAGAGTGCAAAAACGAAATTCTTCAATGACAATCCCCTGGCTGACGAGCTGGGTCTTCCTGTTTGAGTGAAAGCAAGGGGAGAAAAAGTTATACCCAAAATTCAGGGACTGACTTTATTTATAAAATCCGCTTATAAAAAAAAGAGGCATAGACGTTATTAACTTAAAAAAAAACACAATTCCCATAAACTTTTTCGAAATAGCGTATAGAATTTGTAAAACACTTTTAATCTGATTTTAGCCTGAAAAGACGGTAAAAATCGTTGCCCAACACTTTGATCAAAGAGACGCACAGATGTCTATTGCCCCTAAACTCCAGAATTTTCTGAACAATAGCCAGGTGGATTACGAGGTGGTCAGCCATCCCTATTCCGACCGGGCCCTAAATACTGCACATGTCGCCTGTGTGCCCGTAAAAAACATGGCCAAGGCTGTTGTGCTTCAGGACCAGGACGGGTACGTCATGGCGATTGTCCCTTCCATTAACAAGCTGATGCTGCGCTGGCTGAATGCCAGGCTGAACCGGCATCTTCATCTGGTCACGGAAACAGGCCTTGATCACTTGTTCCCGGACTGTGAAGAAGGTGCGGTACCGGCCATGGGCATTGCCTATGGCATGAAAACCTGCTGGGATGACGAACTTAACTCCGTACAGGATCTGTACCTTCAGGGAGGCAACCACCGGGAGCTGATACACCTTCAACGGGAACAATTCAAGAAACTGTTACAGGGGCAACCCCACGCCGCCATCAGCTGTGACCCCGATGAAGCAGAAGCCTATGCCAGTGGTAGCTGAAAGCAGCTGTCTATGGCATGCACACCGTTGGAGCACTGGAAAGGTATGAGAGTTGGGTCAGCGGGTCATTTTCTTGACAAACACCACCACAAACAGGGCCAGTGAAAAACTGCCGGTAAAGGCTTCAAACGCTGCGACAATTCTGGATAAACCGGACGGGGTCAAATCCCCATAGCCAAGGGTGGTGAACGTCACCACGCTGAAATACAGGCAGTCCAGCCAGCTTTCCAGATTGACCAGCCAGCTGCTTTCTGCCCGATACATGACCAGCACGCCTGAATCCTGTATTCCGGTCACGAAATACACCAGAGAACACACCAGCACCAGCAAACTGGAAAAAGACACCACCTTCAAAGGCGACTCGCCGTAGCCACTGACCTTATCCACCAGCCAGGAAACCATCCTTCGGGTGGAGTACCTGGGCATTTGCAAACGGTGAAACACCATTTCCTGGTAATAAAAGTGTCCTGCCACTTCCGGTATTCCCTGCCGCTCGCATTGTCGGCGAATATTCCTGGCGACTTCTTCCGCCTCTTCATAATACAAGCCCGCTTGATCTATTTTTTCTTCTGCCATTAACTCCTGATACAGTTTTCCTCCCCAGTCCACATGGTCAAGAAGGCTGTTTTTCAGATTCGCACCAAGCAGGTTACACCCTGACAGGTTGGTCCGGTGAAGATTGGCGTGGGACAGGTTGGTCTTGAACAGGCTGGATCCTGACAGGTCAAGCCGGTATAGGTGCGCCTTGTGCAAACTGGCCCTGCTCAGGTCACTGTTAACCAGCTGAAAAGGTTCTCCGTCCCGGTTCACCAGGTTAATGTTGTCCAGCAAAGCATTGCAGAGCCTGAACCCCTCCATGGGCTTCCCGGTCCGAGCCCGCTGCTCCAGCCTTTCCTTCACATCCTGCCCCGACTTATCCGCCTCCGGACAGTGCCAGAAACAGTAAGCACTTCCTGGCTCAGCACGTTCTTCACAGCCGCTCAGCTGCCCAACGTAACTGCATTGACGATGTTGTGGAGGTAACGATTCTGAAGATAACGCCATAAACACTCCCTGTGTTCATTGGGTCAGGTTGTCGGTCCCTGATAACCCTATCGGCCAGTGCCGCCTTCACAAAACGCCCTGTCGCCGACGGCCAATAGACAGCCCTTTATTTTAATCATTGATCATGGTCGCCAGATCATCGGTCCACGCCGGGCATTCCTGTTCCAACTTTCCCGTCACCCTGGTTAACTCTTCCACCATCAACTGCCTTAACCATTGATGTCCCGGATCACGCAGGTAACGCTCATGCCAGATAACAGAATAAGTGAAGGCTTTCTGAGCCATGGGAAAGGGCAGAATCACCAGGCCGTAATGGCTGGCACAGCTTTTTGCCAGCCCATAAGGAACCGTCAACAGCAAATCCGTTCTGGCAACCAATGCAAGGGCCGCCACAAAATGCGGGACCCGGAGGGCAATCCGCCGGCTCAGCCCCTGCCGCTCGAGCAAATGATCAATGGCACCTTTTCTCTCCCCTCCCATGGTGATCAGTGCATGGGGATAACGGACGTACTGCTCCAGATCAAGGCCTTTTGCTGCCAGAGGGTGTGATTTTCTCAGCACACAGACAAAACGATCCTGACCCACCCCCCGGCCATGAATGGCAGCAGGCACGTCCGTCAAAGTACAGGTGGCCATATCCAGTGTGTTTCGATCCATCTGATGAATCAACTGCTCATGCCAGGGCATGATTTCCAGATCCACACCCGGTGCTTCCCGTCTTAACCGTTCAATTACCGGGGGCATAAGCACCTGGGCACCATAATCGGTGGTCGCCAGAGTAAAACGGCGCGATGCCTCTCCTGGAATAAATCGCGGAGGCTCAATCAACTGTCCAATATCCTGTAACAACCCCGACAGTTGAGCCTCAATGCTTTCGGCTCTGGGCGTTGGAGCCAGCCCCCGTGGAGTCCGGGTAAACAGTGGATCACCAAACAGCTCCCGGAGACGGGCAAGACTTCTGCTGATGGCCGGCTGGCTTAAGTTCAATCGACCGGCCGCCCGGGTCACGTTTCGCTCTTCCAGAAGCACCTGCAAAACGGGCAGCAAATTTAAATCAGAAGCGGCCAGGCTCATCATTATTACTCCAGCGCATTTTATTTATCAGAAATATGCATTGGATGCATAAATAGTTCAACGATAGATTATCTCCTGTTATCACCCCAGTTTCAGGCTGCCAGCAACCAACGAGGCCGATCATGTACATCAAAGAAAACCGTGAAATTCACCTGCATCGCCGACCAACAGGCATGCCGGTTCCAGAGGACTTCAAACAGGTCACCACGCCCGTGGGGGAACTGGGGGAAAATGAGATTCTGGTCAAAAACCTCTGGATGTCCGTTGACCCCTATATGCGTGGAAGGATGATTGAGCGCAAAAGTTACATCGAACCTTTTGCCCTGGACCAGGTCCTCAGCGGCGGCGCCATTGGCGAAGTCATGGAGTCCAGAAACCCGGCCTTTGCCAGAGGCTCCAAAGTAGCCAGCATGAGTGGCTGGCGGGAATTTTTCATCACTGATGGCCAGGACCTCCAGCCCCTGCCGGACTCTCCGGCGCCCATCCAGGCTTTTCTGGGCATTCTCGGCATGCCAGGCATGACCGCCTGGGTCGGGCTCAACAAGATTGCCCAGCTGAAAGAGAACGACAAAGTATTTGTGTCTGCAGCGTCCGGCGCCGTGGGAGCCATTGTCTGCCAGATCGCCAAACTCAAGGGCTGTTATGTGGCAGGCAGCGTAGGCTCTGACGAAAAAGCCCGCTACCTGAAAAACGAACTGGGTGTGGACGCTGTGGTCAACTACAAAACGTCAAAAGACCTCCAGGGCGATATTGCCAGCGCCTGCCCTGACGGGATTGACGTTTACTTCGAGAACGTCGGGGGTGCCCATCTGGAAGCAGTCCTTAATGTCATGAACGATTATGGCCGGATCGCCGTTTGTGGCATGATTGATCAATACAATGCCACTGAGCCCGTCCCCGGCCCGTCCAACCTGGCACAACTGATCATCAAAAAAATCAGAATGCAGGGCTTTATTGTCTTTGATCACTGGGATCAGTACCCGGCATTCGTCGGGGAGATGAGCCAGTGGATTCAGCAGGGAAAGATCAGCTGGAAAGAAACCGTGTTTGAAGGGATTGAACAGGCACCGGAAGCCTTTATCGGTCTGTTCACGGGCAAAAACACCGGAAAAATGCTGGTCAAACTGGCAGAATAAACAACCAGCCCATCTTTGTTCATAACCGATGGCTCAGAACAAAAAAACAATCAATAATAAAACGGCCCTGCTTCTGCAGGGCTTGCTGGAGAATGCGTGAAGACCTTCAATACCCTGATGCTGCCACTGCTTCTGGCACTGTTTGCAACTTCAACCCAGGCATCCGGACTGCCCTGCCCCACCAGCCCGAACTGCGTCAGTAGCCTCGAACAGGGAGAACATTTTATTCCTCCACTGGAACTGGAGGGACTGGCCCCGGATGAGACCCGGGAGAAACTGCTGGAAACCCTGGCTGACTGGCCTGATACGGCAGTAGTGACTGGAAAATCGCCAGAACAGAATACCGTGATTAACGCTGTCATCACATCGAAGTGGCTGAAATTCAAGGACGACCTGACACTGATCATCCGTCCGGACGGTAAAGTCGATGTCCGATCCTCTTCAAGAACCGGCTATTATGATTTCGGTGTAAACCGCCGCCGGATTGAACAGCTCAGGACCGCCCTGGCCCCCTGAAAACCCTCCTGTTTGGTCAAAGATCCTCTATAGTGCCTATGCAAGAATGGCTGAGAACGAGTATCCTTTGTCCTTTTGTCATCTTTAGGTCCAGGAGCTCCTGTGGTCACTCTTTACGGCATCAGTAACTGCGACACCATCAAAAAGGCCCGCCGCTGGCTGGAACAGGCAGGCGTTGACTATCGTTTTCACGATTACAGGAAAAATGGCCTGGAACGGATTATGCTTGAACAATGGGCCGCCGAGCTGGGTTGGGAGTCATTACTGAATCGCCGTGGCACCACCTGGAGAAAACTGCCCGAAGAAGACAAAGCATCCATCACTCAGGAAAAGGCCATTGACCTGATGCTCGAACAACCGGCAATGATCAAGAGACCTCTGCTGGAGGCTGGGCAGCAGAAAGTTCTGGGCTTTTCAGAACAACAATACAACCATTTATTTTCTCACTGAAGGAAGGGTAAATGAGCGAACGTCATTTCAGCCTGGCCATTGGCATTGGCAGCAAAAACCAGAAAGGTGAGTGGCTTGAAGTCTATTATCCAAAGCCCCTGCTGCATCCGGAGCCGGAACTGTTCAACAGCATTACCAGCCTGATTGACTACCAGGGTGGTAATGCCTTTATTGAACTGGACAGCAAGACCTGCCATGCCCTGGAAGACCTGTGCGTTGATATTCAAGAAAAGGAGCTGGCCAATATCCTGCTCAGCCTGGAGGAAAGCAACCAACCCCGGGTTATCACTATTCTGGAAACCGATGAAGCCCCTGCCAGCACCCCGGAAGCCTATTTGAAACTTCACCTTCTGTCCCACCGCCTGGTCAAACCCCATGGTGTCAACCTTCAGGGTATCTTCCCGTTGCTGCCCAATGTGGCCTGGACCAGTGAAGGGGCGATTGATCTTGAAGAGCTCCCTGCAAGGCAATTGAAAGCCCGTGCCGAAGGCCGTGTTCTGAGTGTGAATTCCGTGGACAAGTTCCCGAAAATGACCGATTACGTGGTGCCTTCCGGTGTCCGCATCGCTCACACCGCACGGGTCCGCCTCGGGGCCTATGTGGGCGAAGGCACCACCGTCATGCATGAAGGCTTTATTAACTTTAATGCCGGTACTGAAGGCAAGAGCATGGTGGAAGGTCGGGTCTCAGCGGGTGTCATGGTCGGAGAAGGCTCTGACCTGGGCGGTGGCTGCAGCACCATGGGAACCCTCTCCGGTGGGAATAACGTGGTCATTTCAGTGGGTGACAACTGCCTGATCGGCGCCAATGCCGGCCTGGGCATTCCCCTGGGAGATCGCTGCATTATTGAAGCAGGACTGTATCTGACCGCCGCCAGTAAAGTCCAGGTACTGGATGACCAGCGCAACGTCGTTGAGACCATCAAGGCGGAAGCGCTCACTGGCAAATCGGATCTGCTGTTCCGTCGCAACTCGCTCAACGGCGCCATTGAATGCCTGACCAACAAATCAGCCATTGAGTTGAACGACGAGCTTCATTCTCACAACTGATTGATGCTCCTGCCTGTCACCAAAAGCCGTACTCAGCCCCTCAAACGGGAAGTGAGTGCGGTTCTCTCACCCGGATAACCCCGTCTCCAGATACTTTGCCGTTATGGTCAGGCAGAAGGGGTGGATTGTCAGCAAGCTGATTTCCTTTGTGGATATATGCTGGCTGGCATCCGGGCTGAATCGCAGCGGGTGCAATCGGATATCCACAAACCCCCTTTTATTCAGCAGATCCAGTACATCCGCCGGGTCTATGCAGGCGGGATAAAGGTCAAAGCTACAGGGTTTGGCCTTGAACGTCACACGATAACGCTCAAAAGACTTCAGGGGACTTTTGTGATAGAGCTTGAACCATGAAAGTACGTCTTCATAGTTGCTGGCCTGCTGCTTTCCCATAACCCCGATCACCAGAACCAGGTTTCCATCAGAAGCCATACAGACCTGGAGTTTCTCAAGAATCAGATTCAGCTGCTTGATACTCTTTGCATAATTGAGCAGGTGATAGGATGAAAAAACCAGATCGTATTGGCCATCTGGCTCCCAGTCCATAAAGTCTGCCTGAGTGTACTGGATAACGGATCCTTTTTTTTTCTCCTTGGAGCGGGCTATATCCAGTCTTTTTTTCGAAAGATCAATCCCCTTGACCAGGGCTGCCCCCCGCGACTGAAACTCCCGGGCGTACCCTCCAGTTCCACAGCCGATATCCAACACTTTTTTTCCCTGCATACCCGGAATAACCGAAAGGGTCGTATAACGCTCACCGTAAAAATAAATGGGCCAGTTACACTCTTCGTAACACTCTGCCAATAGCTGATCGTCATCATCACTATTCTCAGAAGGCGATTGAGCAGTCATATGAGATACCCCGGTTTAGCCAAGCACTTCATATACGTCACCCCCGCTGTATTGTTACCCGGAAGAAAAACACAGAGGCAAGTATGAAAAATAGACGAAGAACAAGCAGTTACTGAATATCCTTACAAAAAAAGAATCAACCGAACAATACCCGCACACTTTCAATGTATTTGTTCCTTTGCTCAAGCCTGCCCCTGAAGAGCCTAACCTGTTCAGATAAACACGGTTGTTTGCCTTCCTGACTATATGTTGTGTAAAAATAAGCCTGCAGGGCAATCTCTGATCGTCTCGCCCCTACTCTGCCGTTATAATTCTCCGGAGCTGTTGAAGGATTAAAGAATAATTATGCGACAAACTATTTTTGATACGCCGGTGGTAAACACCCTTTTTCGCCTGATGTCCAGAACAGGCCTGAAACTGGCCGGATGGAAGCTGGCAGGAGAGCGCCCTGGTGCCCGAAAGTATGTGGTGATAGCAGCCCCTCACACCAGCAACTGGGATTTTGTACTGACCCTGGCTTTTGCATTCTCCTTTCGAATGAAAGTGTTCTGGATGGGGAAGCAGTCTCTGTTCAAAGGGCCTTTCGGAGCCGTAATGAAATGGCTGGGAGGCATTCCAGTGGATCGAAGCCAGGCTAACGGACTGGTTCAACAGATGATCGACACTTACCATCGCTGCTCAGACCTGGCCGTGGCGATTCCTCCGGAAGGCACACGATCAAAGGTTCGACAGTGGAAAAGTGGCTTCTATCATGTTGCCCATGGTTCAGGGGTTCCCATTGCCCTTGGGTTTCTGGACTTTAAAAAGAAAGTGGGGGGGTTTGGCCCCATGTTCTTCACTACCGGAAACTATGAGTCTGACCTGGAAAAAATCAAAGCGTTCTACGCGGATATGACCGGTAAAAACCCGGGACAATTCACCTGATTAACCGTGGTGGCCAGCCAGGTTGCTGGCTTTTTTCTCATCAGAAGACAGGTATATAATAATAAAAAAAACAAAGCAGGAAGCTTATGAATGGTTCAGGAATCGGCCCTATAAAGCTCAACCCGGTGGTCATACTGACACCCATCGATAAAAATAATCTACCAAATGCCCTTCAAGTCAGAGGCAGAAAATACCTGGAAAGCAGCCCGTCCAGGAACCCAAAGCCCCTGACCAGCTACCAGGCACAGCCCTGTACAATTCCAGTCCCCATACCCGGAAAATGTCCAAAATGGTTCTCTTCCCATAACGTGCTTTTTGACGATTTGAAGTATTTTCAGGCTCACCTGAAATTACAAGAAAATCGTTTAGCCGTGATGGATGGCAGCGGCCCCTGCTACAACCGCCTGATCATCGCCCTGAAAAAAATCGACGACTTACTCGGCAGCGGTGAGTTATCAAGACAACAGGCCAGGGACTTGACCGGGTGGCTCAACACCAGCATTGAAAGCTACCCTGCCCAGCCTGGCCAAATCCCCAGGATCCTGAATCACTTTAATAACAGCTGGAAGGTCCCTGCTGAGGATCGGAAATACTTCACAAATGATCGTGAAAACAAACAACGTCAGAGTGAGTATGGCGAGTTTGCCCCCCCCTGGATGCACCAAACCCTTAATGGCATCACCGCTGCAGAAGCCACTTTGCAATACTGGAACATTCGCAACGACAATGCTGACAGTTCCAGTGAGCCCATGACCACAGCACGGCTTAAGGAGCTTAAGCCGGGATTGCACGACTGGCTCCTTAAGTTCCGAACACACCAGGCAGGTTGCACAGAACCATTCAACGACGAGCAACTGGCCGTCATTCACCAACGACTGGATTACGCTGACCGTCATGTCAACAGCCTTTCGGGAGCCCAGCCATTTTCCTGGCGTGACATGGGGCCTGAGGAAGATAAAAGCGATACGGTCAGTGCTGAACCCACTGCCTTCGAGGTCCCCGGGAGAAAGAAAAAAGACACGCCGATGGATACCACCCCGCCACCGCTGTCAAAACCGGCGGTTTCCCCAAAACAGTTGGATCCCAGAAGATCGGGTAGAGAGAGAAAGCGTAAAACGTTCTTTGATGACACTCAACCGGGCCTGTCCCCCAGAAAAAAGGCCAGGGACGGAGAAGAGCGTTACAAGACCATTAAGCCAGACAAAGAACCCAACACCTTTGTCCGCCACAGAAAAACCGGAAAGCCTTACACCTTCAGTCCCATAGACAACATTGTGAGCTGCGATGACCAGCAAGACCGGCAAGAACAGAAAGCAGCTGAATCCGGGACAGGGGGTAATTCCCTTGAAACTCTCCAGCCATCCCTGAACCGTCTTACAGAGATCGCAGGACTGCCACTCATCACCCCTTTGAGCGATAAAGCAATCATTGAGTCTGTTGAAGTATTCGCCGGCAAGCTGCTGTCTAATGCCACCTGGCAAACGCTCATTGACTCTACTGATGAAGCCTGGACAGAAGCTCTTGAAGAAGGCCTGGTTCTAGTCGCTTATCTCAAGGATCAAATAGCAGCAAAAAGGAAAGAAGATAAGGGCTCAGAAAAAAGCTCAACAGAAGATCCCCTCCGTCTTTCGCTGCTTGCCGATGAAGAGCTGTCCCATCTGAAGGGTGGTGTTGAGTTTATTCGCAATGCCCTTCGCCAGAAAAAGGCCATCCACAGACTTAAGCAAACTATCGACGATTTGAAGGAAAGTATCGCCATACTGGAACAGGACAATGGTGACAAAAAAGAAGCCAATCAGCTTAGAACGAGGTTGAAAACACTCAGTACAACTCTGCTCGGCTATGACAAACATCTGCCAGTCAAGGATGCAACCGACTTTGGCCACTGGCTGTCTCCCCCCCATTCATTCCCTGCCACTTTAAAATATACCCGGCAGTGCCTGTCGACCAATGGCACCCCGGAACCCTTCGATTATGCGGATTATCAAGGGAGACGAAACCAAAAATTGGCCTCGGTGCAAGAGAAGGTCACTGAACTGATTAACAAGACTCCAGATAAAAAGGAAGATAAACCTCAATGGAAGGCCAGCTTCCTGACCCTGTTAATGCAGCTGAATGAACAGATTTCCCTTGAACTGGTCACCTCTCTGAAGCCTTTTGAACACGACAATAAGCAAGCGAGAGAAGAGATCAAGGCGATCAAAGGAATACAGTATCTACTTATGTGTAGTAGTTCAGACCTGATCTGACAGTCACCGATTTTTCAGAGGGTGTCTGTCAGGTCAAATTCAGGCTACAAATTTTTCCTTCCAGATCTCTTTGCCATCTATCAGAGTTTCCATTGGCGTTCTT
>NZ_JBLYZI010000100.1:0-21977 GCF_057680865.1 Endozoicomonas sp. Z74 | reverse complement strand
CCAGACCCTCCCATGGTTGACCAGGAGGGTCTGCTGACCAGCATATACTGGTTGGCATTATCGGGGTTCTGAACAAAACCGAACGCTTCTCCAAAGTTGCTCCCAGTGTGAAACTCAATCTGGCTGATGTCTTCAGGCTCAATGCTGGTCGAACCATAAGTGGTGAGCACATTGTAATTGGCATTTAAAGTGACATCAGGTTCATACTCGACTACCAGAGGCTCCGGTGCAGACTCTGAAGCTATCGTGGTTATCACCGGCTGCATTTGAGTCGTACTATAACCATCATCTCGATAAAATTTACTGTTGACTGCTGGGGGATCAACCCAGTTCAGGCTAGTGGCCTGAGAAACCAGCTGGTTGGCCTCGGCCTGCTCTGATGAAGAACTCTGATAATTCGGGCAGATCCATCTCGCCGCTGTTCTCGTGTATTGAAGCACTTCTCCTGAACTCGAGAAGGTCACATAATTCAAAAGAATAGAGTTATCCCAGTCGCCAGACCCTCCCATGGTTGACCAGGAGGGTCTGCTGACCAGCATATACTGGTTGGCATTATCGGGGTTCTGAACAAAACCGAACGCTTCTCCAAAGTTGCTCCCAGTGTGAAACTCAATCTGGCTGATGTCTTCAGGCTCAATGCTGGTCGAACCATAAGTGGTGAGCACATTGTAATTGGCATTTAAAGTGACATCAGGCTCATACAAGACTTCCACTATTTCAGGCTGTGAATGAGCGGCATTAATCGTAAATTCATACTCTTCACTGGAAGAAAAGCCATCACTGACGGTAAAACGAAAACGAGTAGATTGAGAGGGCTCTTGATCCGGCGCACGGTAGGCCAGTTTAGAAATATCTGCAGCACTGATCACCTGTCCCGCTGTAACAGCACTGCCATCCAGGCTCAGCGTTCCTGAATCGGGTACTGCCGTTATCGCCACTGACTGAAGGCTGTCACCTGCATCAGCGTCTGAAAAATTAAAATCATCCACCGAAAAGCTATAAACGCTTCCAGTGGTCATTATCAGGTTATTGCCTTCTGCTACCGGTGCCTCATTAGCACCGGTGTCAACGAAGTTATCCGGCGATTCTAACTGGAGATTGCCATCATTGAGCAGGTTGTTAATGATTTCTGAGTCAGAACTGCCAAGAGACGACAGATCAATCCCTTCCAACTTGATTTTCTGGGTTACATTCCCATCTGCCTGAGGTTTCACCTCTAAAGTGGTATCTCCATTTTCAAAGTTCAGGCTGAGGTACTGATCTAAAGCCTCACTTTCGTCAATCAATACATCACTAAGGTCAATAACATCCCCACCCTCACCAAGCTGGAAGTCAACAATCACATCTTCAGCTGGCTCCTGGGCCGTTCCCAGGTCATCCGATGACCAGGCAAAACTGTCTGAACCTTCTCCACCGGAAAGGGTGTCATTACCCGCACCGCCAAAAATTACATCATCCCCGGCCTGCCCAAGAATCGTTTCTGATTCTGCAGTCCCGTTGATGATTTCACCGCTTGCAGTGCCTTCTAATCGCGAAGATTCAACGACCAGATTACTTAAACCACTGCCTGCGCCCTCAAAATGCAGGAAGAAGCCATCCCAGTTCGCAGGATTGCTGGCATCCGTTGCCCCCTGGTCCAGGCCGAGATTAAGATCCGTCAGTTCGGGAAGGACCGTCCAGTCCGAGTTCCCCCCCGAAAGATTTTTGAACATCAGGGTTCCCTTTCCCTGTCCATTATTGGCTTCCGTATCAATCTCCCAGCGAAAACGGAACCAGCTGGTGTCACTTCCTACACTCGTGTTCACGGTAGAACCATCGGCAAGCGCTACGTGAAGGAAACTGTTGTTGACGCCGCCAAAACTGAACTTCAACCCCTGTTCATTATTAGAGCCCTTGGCAGTAATCTGCCCACTGCCATCCAGGTCTGAACCAATACCAAAAACGCTTCCCCAATAGTTCTTCTTCATATCCACTTCAAGAACGAACGAGCCGGCATTATTCATATCCGGCAGCAGGCCGACATTGGAATCCAGCAGGGTGGCACTGGCTCCAACGCCACCGCCGGCCCAGTCATAGGTCATGGCTTTACCACCATCATAGGCCGTATCACCAATGACAATAGCCGCATCGTGGGTATTACCAAACCGCTCCACTACCCAGCCATTTTGTCCATTCAAATTGCCTGCAGAGTAATCCGAGAAATCCTCAGCATGGGTATAAGCCTCATAATTCAGGGAGAACTGGTATTCTTCGCTGAGTGCCGACCCATCGCTGACAATAAAGCCAAACTGAGTTCCCGAACCTTCAACGTCTGGCGACGTATAGGTTAACCGGGAGATATCCGCAGCACTGATCACTTGACCGGCTGTGACAGCGCTGCCATTGAGGCTCAGCGTTCCTGAATCGGGAATTGTTGTTATCGTCACTGAATGAAGGCGGTCACCTCCATCCACATCTGAGAAATTAAAATCACTCACCGAAAAGCTATAAACGCTTCCGGTGGTCGTTAACAGGTTATTGTCTTCAGCTTCCGGTGCTTCATTGATATCCAGGACATCAATCACCACCCTCTGTTCGGACTGCACACCTGCGGAATCCGTTACCTGCACCCACACAACGTGGGAGTCTGACGATTCGTAATCCAGGCCATTGCCATCCGCGACCCGGATCGCGCCCGTATCCTGATCAATCACAAACCGCCCTTCAGCATCATCCAGCAGTTCAAAACTCACCGCGGTTCCCTCGGTCACGTCGACCTGACCGACGATCGTCCCGGCTGCCGCATGCTCCTGAACCCCAGTGCCCAACCCCAGGCTGGTACTGAACACTTCCGCGTTCCCTCCCTGCTCCGAGGTCCAGAGTGCCTGAAGGGCTCCATTGCTCAGCTGCACCACCTGGGGATCAAACTGCTCTCCTGCGGTCGTACTGTTTATCGCCACTTCCCCGGTCAGCGCCGAACCGTCAGCCGCAAACTGGCGGCCAAATACGCCCTGACCATCCCCATCCTGGGCGCCACCGGAGGTCCAGGTGATAAAGAAGCCTCCCTCGGCCAGTGTCTCTATATCAAACGACCCCTGGGACCCCTCCGTCGTGACATTGACCCTTTCCGGGCTCCCAATGGCATTACCCGCCGTGTCCCAGCGCTGGAAGTAGAGATCGTCACCGCTCTGGTAAACCGAGACCAGGTCTCCGCTTTCCAGGGCGACGGTTTGGATATCACGATGATCC
This sequence comes from Endozoicomonas sp. Z74, assembly GCF_057680865.1. Taxonomy (NCBI): domain Bacteria; kingdom Pseudomonadati; phylum Pseudomonadota; class Gammaproteobacteria; order Oceanospirillales; family Endozoicomonadaceae; genus Endozoicomonas; species Endozoicomonas sp. Z74. The sequence continues at coordinate 18,749 of NZ_JBLYZI010000100.1, read as the reverse complement.
GCAGGGTTCGTTCCGCCAAAATCGATTTCGGGAGAGGTCGCATTGCCGTCGGCATCAAAGACCTGGAAGCGGGCACTGTTATCCGCTGTAGAACTGCTGCGCCAGCTGACCACAAAGCCGCCATTGGCCAGGGCACTGATATCCGGTGTCGCGAATCCCCAGCCGCCAGAGCTACCCGCATTCACCACCAAAAGCTCATTGCCGGCGTCATCAAAAATATGAACTTTGTTATTGAACCCATCGGTACTGACCACCGACACCGTGGCGAAGCGGTTATCAGCCAGAGCCGTAACAGAAGCCTGGTAATGGGAGGTACCCACTGAAAACTCGCCCTTGAGGGTATTACCTTCAGCATCAAAGACCGCTAACCTGGCCGACTGCCAGGAGCCTGGCGAAAAATATTCCCAGGAGACCGCGTAATGGCCATTGTCCAGTGCCACCACTTCAGGAAACCGGACATAATCAGACTCGGTGGGCACTGACGTGTTAATCTGGAATTCCTCACCGGCCGATACCAGCCCTGTCTGGTCAGCGGTCAGACTGACATTATCAAACGCGATCTGAGGTCCGCTGTTTTTGATCAGCTCTATTTTCAGGGGTTCGCCTATGGCGGCAGAATCAGGAGGGATAGAGCCGCCATCCAGGTTCAGGGTCAGTGTGGCAAACTCCCCCTCTGCCGGAGTGATTGAACCGTCGCTGACCAGTTCCACGCCCCCCGCTGAAAGGCGAACGGTGTAATCGGCAAGACCCGCAGCATCATTTCGGTTGCCTACATCAACCTTGAGGGTATAGCTCTGGCCCCGGTTGAAGGTTTCTGTCAGGGTCTGACTGATGACGCCGCCATCCTGATTAATAAAGCCAGCGTTCTCGCCCTCAGAAGCCTGTTGTGTCAAATGGCTCGCGGAATAATCATGAATACCATCATGTACGCTGGAAAAAGACCAGGCACTGGCGCCGGGCTGATGCGTGTAACCACCATCGGCAAGACTGACACTTTCAAAACTGGGGTCACCAATGGCAATCTCCCGGGGGCTCTCCAGATAATGGTATTTCTGCCCCATGATGGCATGGTCACCGTTGGCATCCGACCGCCAGACCGCCAGGTAACCACCGTCGGGCAGGGCGGTCAGGGAGGATTCATACTGGCCACTGTCCGCTTCGGTATTCACCTGCTGGTTCTCCACGACCGCTGATCCCAGCGTTGTGGACACCTCAACGGCACCCTCAGCAAAACTCAGCGTACCGGTGCCGGTTGTCGTATCCCGACCATCGGACACCTCATAGTTAAACGCAATATCACCGGTCACATCCGCCGAGGGGGTAAATTCATAGTACTCATGAACATCAACGACATTAGTCGTCTCACTGACCGTGAAGTGACCGGCAGTATCGGTCATCTCACCATTGAGAACCCTGAGGTCAAACGCCAGCTGATCACTGCCTTGGGCCACACTGATGCCCGCTTCAATCTGCGCCTGGGTCACCACATCGTAAGCCATGGACAGGTGACCGATGTTGGTATTGGTCATGGACTGGGCACTGTCGAACCCACCGCCGTAACTGTCCTGCTCCTGCCCTACGGTTACCCAGCTATCAGCAGGCATACTGAAGCCCTGCTCATCCACTACGCTTCCAACCAGCTCCTGATTGTCATACAGCTTGAACTCACCGCTGATGCTGTCCCAGGTGATTGCAATGGTGTGGGATTCCCCGTCGTAGACATTAATGTCATCAAACCGAATGACAGAATCCCCTAAATCCAGCCTGAGCGAACCGTCACTGTTCCAGATGTAAACATTCAGCTGTTTATTTTCAGCGGGGTTCATCACACTGAGAATGGAATCAAGACTGCCGGAATGAGAGCCTGTCGACGTGTATTCAAACTCGAGGGAGAACGCGTCAAAACCGGAGAGTTTTTCATCCAGAGCCAGCAAACCATCCGTTTGTGCCCCAAACTGGAGGCTGCCCACGTCATTCAGCGTCCCATCATTGCCGCTGTAGCTGACACTCTCAATGCTGAGACGGTCACCTTCCTGATCCGTGGCCCCGGACAGCAGGTCTTCCCTGGTAAAGCGAATGACTTGATCCTCTACCCCCTGGGCAGAAAAAGGCAACTCCGCCAACACCGGCCCGTCATTCCGACCGCTGATCGTCACTGTGATGTCATGAGGGGTGCCATCCACAGAGCGCACACTGATCGTCTCCGTCAGACTGTCACCCTCGCCCAGCTGTTGAATGGCCGCTTGGCTGTTGTCCGCGCTGTAACTCCAGGTACCGTTTGCATCAATACTCAGAGAGCCGTAAGTGCCGTTGACCGTTTCGGCAGTAAACGCCGCTTCACCACTATCAACGTCCGTTACCGTCAATGCTCCAGTCGCAACCAGTGTCGAGCCATCGTCTTCCGTTACACTGCCGGTATCCACACCACTGATCTGGGCGCCATCGCTCTCACCATTGATGGTGATGGAAATGTTATGAGTCGTTCCATCCACAGAACGCACACTGACCGTATCCGTCAGGCTCTCACCTTCGCCCAACTGTTGAATGACTGGCTGCTGTTTGTCTGCGCTGTAACTCCAGTGGCCATTCTCGTCAATGGTCAGAGATCCATAATCACCCGACAAAACCTCTTCAATAAATAAACTTTCATCAGAGTCAGTATCACTGACTTCCAGGATACCGGAAGCCGTCAGGATGTCAGGATCAAATTCGTCCCCAATAAGCCGACTGTTCAATTCCGTTTTTATTGCATAACCACCAAAGCTCATTGCTCGAATAGAGCCTTGAAAGTTTGAGGAAGAAGCATCGAATCCTGGATCAGATGCTCCGTAAAAGGTAGTCCAGGCACTGTCGGAACGGGAAAATTCAACAGGGCCTTCAAAAATATCCAGAATGCTGAGCTCTTCAACATCTCTTCCATCTACATCCAAAACCCGGTTATCCACCAGAATCCGGGATTGGCTGCTGCTATGGTTGGGATAATAAACAACCCATTCGACCTGGCCGCCGGTTATTTCCAGTGCATATTTTTCCGGTTCAGGGTCTCCTCCTTCTTCCGTCACACTGCCGGTATCCACACCACTGATCTGGGCGCCATCATTCTCACCCTGGATTGTGATCGTGATGTCATGAGAGGTGCCATCCACAGAGCACACACTGACCGTATCCGTCAGACTGTCACCCTCGCCCAGCTGCTGAATGGCTGATTGGCTGTTATCGGCGCTGTAACTCCAGTTACCGTTCTCATCAATACTCAGAGAGCCATAAGAGCCGCTGACCGTTTCGGCAGTAAACGCCGCTTCACCACTATCTGCGTCCGTTACAGTCAATGCTCCAGTCGCAGCCAGTGTCGTGCCATCGTCTTCCGTTACACTGCCGGTATCCACACCGCTGATCTGGGCGCCATCGTTCTCACCCTGGATCGTAACCGTGATGCCGTGAGTGGTGCCATCCACAGAACGAACACTGACCGTATCGGTTAATGTGTCACCCTGACCCAGCTGCTGAATGGCCGACTGGCTGTTATCCGCGCTGTAACTCCAGTTACCGCTCTCATCAATACTCAAAGAGCCATAAGAGCCGCTGATCGTTTCGGCAGTAAACGCCGCTTCACCACTATCGACGTCCGTTATCGTTAATGCACCCGTGGCTGTCAGGGTGACGGCATCCTCTTCCGATACGGTGCCGATATCAACACCGGCAATGATGGCCCCATCATTTTTCCCGACAATTCTGATGGTGGCTTCCTGGGAAGCCTGCCCCCCATTACCATCAACAACATCGTATCGATAATGAACCGTCTCAACGTCACCTTCAGATAAAAACTCATACACTTCAGGATCCACAACCAGCTGGTTCCCCGATAGGCTGACACCCGAATCATTACCGCTTTCAAGGGTCAGATGAGCAATGTTCAGCGTGTCACCATCAACGTCACTGGCATGATCAAGCAGGTCTACTGTGAAGGTTCCGTCATCTTCCAGCCTTTCTGTTTCAAGTGGCTGACTGACTTCCGGGGCATCATTGACAGCATCCACATCAAAACGGAAAGTGGCCATTTCGGAATACAGTTCTCCGTCACTGACTGAAAACCCAAAATGCGTGTATTCACTGCCAAATTCATGAGCGCCCGGTACAAATTTAAGGCGTCCCGCCAATAGATCACTTTTAGTCAGTTCAACTCCGGAAGTAGCGGGTGCATTGTTGTATAAAAGCGCTCCGTCAAGCGGCAGGGATTCAATTCGAATGCTCTGAAGCTGGTTTCCTATATCAACATCCGCAAACGCAAAATCTCTGTCTGTAAAAATATAGGTATTGTCTTCAAGAAGGGTGGCCTCGGCATCCTGGGTCTCTGGCCGGTCATTGACTGGAACCATGTCCACATGCAGCACTTTGCTGATGGTTGCCTGGTCACCGTTTTCTGACTCGGTGGTCGTGGCAGTAAACGTCAGGTCAAAGTCATCATGCTGGTTGGTTTCCGGAATCCACTGCAATGAGTTCAGCTGCCAGCCATCCAGATTCAAGGCGGTGCCATCTGCAGCAAAATGGCGGGTTCCATCGGTCAGAACACTTCCCGAGGGGAGCCCGGAAACAACCAGAGAAAGCGACTCCGAGCCATCAAGGTCTACTAACTGAGCGCTGATATCCAGCGGCAGCGGTTCATCTTCAAAGCTGCTGACCACGTAGTCATAACCTGGAACATCACTGGTATTGGCATTGATGGCCAGCTCAGCAACATCCGCACTCGCTGTCACATCAAAAGAATAGGCATGCTCTTCCGATAGCTGAATGCCATCACTGACCCGAAAAGTGAAACCGGCATAATTGTCTCCAGACTCATGCTCCCCGGGGCTGAAAAGAAACCGTCCACTTTCAATATCAGCTCTGGAAATATCCTGCCCCGGTACAATTCCCTGGCCATCCAGCGTTAACTGGCCTTTGGCAGGAAGCGTGGTGATCTGGACGGAATCCAGGGCACTGCCTCTATCAATATCATTGAAGGGAAAGTCTGAAAGAGTAAATGAATAAGCACTGTCTTCTGTCACCGTGCTTGCGTTGTCAGCACTGACAGGCGCATCATTCCTTCCCTCGACAGTAACGGTGGCCCGCTGGTCAACATACCCTCCCTGGTCATCACGAACCTGGTACTCATAGGTGATCTCTTCAATGTCACCTTCACCCAGGTAGTCATAATCAGAAGGGTTCACATTGAGAGAATACCCTCCGGATGGAGTGATCCCTCTTGGGTCTCCTGCCACCAGTTGCAAAGAAGCAATACTCAGGGTATCTGAAGCATCGATGTCTTCTGCACCCTGCAAAAGATTCACTTCAAAGGGCTGCCCATTCTGGTCTGCCCCCGCGAGAACCGCGCTGCTCACTGTTGGAAGATCATTACTGCCGGAAAGGACAATCTCAGCGGTCTGGACAGTGTAACTGCCGTGGGAGTCCATCACCCGGAATTCATAACGAAGGGTTTCCTGCTCCCCTTCCGCTAAAAACCGGTACGCCGGAGGATCAACAATCAGCTCTGTGCCATTCTCGGAAAGACGAACACCCACTTCATTCCCTGACACCCGCCTCAGGTGGCTGACACTGAGGGTGTCGCTGGCATCAACGTCTGAGGCATGGTCAAGAAGGTTAACACTCAGCGTTTCCTGGTTCTGCCCTGCTTCGCCTGCAACAATCTCTGAGACTTCAGGAGTGTCATTGACACCGGTAACCACAATATCAACAACCGCACTGCCTTTTGCCCCCCGGGAATCCTCAACTTCAAAAGTGAAGGCAACGGATGCCTGTTCCTCTTCGCCAAGGTATTGAAAGGCCTCACCCGGATCGAAGGTAAAGCGTCCATCCAGTGATAATGTCAGTTCACCGGACTCAGGCCCCGATAACAACCGGTACGTCAGAACATCGCCAGCATCACCGTCTGTGGCTTTCACATAGCCACTGAGCACCGGTCCATCTTCCGTCACCACCTCTGTGGTGCTCAGGGCCAGAGGGGCCTGATTCCCCGGTATGGAATCCTCTTCCTGAACCGGTTCGGCCGAAAAGGCCTCTTGCTCAATCAGGGCCTCGTCTTCGCCCTCATCGGGTAACCCATTGTCAAACTCATCATCTTCCCGCTCTACAATGGGAGCACTACTGTACCCCCCCTCTCCCTCCGGGGTCGAATCACTGCTCTGAGCCTCGCCCCCGGCAGGGGCTTCAGTCACTTCAGAAGGGTCTTCCCCCTGAGCAATGGCCTCCTGCATGGCCTCAACATCTTCCTGGATGTCGCTACCAGACTTTGACGCAATAAATTGGGCATTGAGAAATATTGAACTCTGGCCTGGAACATTCACCACCTGGCCATTGTTCAATTGAAATTGGGCGGTCGCACCCGCTTCAGAGGAAACTTGCTCATTCAGATAAATGGGGTCACCTGGCTGGAGAACCCGCTGACTGCCATCCGCTGCCGTGGCAACAACGTCACCCTGAACCTCTGTTACATAGCCAATGACCTGATTGATATTTGAGTTCATCTTTCAGTCAATGCATTCTGCCTGGCTTTAAGAATCGGTTTGAGCATGTACTGCATCAATGTTTTTTTGCCCGTGATGATGTCTACATTGGTTCGCATACCCGGGATGATCATCAGAGGCTTTTCCGGGGTGCCCACATGGCTTTTATTGGTTCGAATGTGGACAATGTAAAAACTCTCCCCTTTTTCATCCTTGATGGTATCAGCACTGATGTGCTCCACAGAGCCCTCAAGCCCACCGTAGATCGCAAAGTCGTAAGCCGTCAGTTTTACGATGGCTTTCATCCCTTCTCTCAAAAAGCCAATGTCTTTAGGCTGGACCTGGGCTTCCACCAGAAGATTGTCCTCAATGGGCACAATTTCCAGCAAGCTCATGCCGGGCTGCACCACACCACCCACAGTAGTGACATGTATTTTCTTAACAATGCCATTCATGGGGGAGCGAATCAAAGTCCGATCCACCTGGTCTTCCAGAACATTGTTTGACTCACTCAACTGATCCAGGTGCAATTCCGTCTCCTGAAGCTTTTCAACCACCTCCTCCCGAAACTGCAACCTGATTTCTTCCTTGCGAGCCAGAGCTTCCTGATAAGCAGCCCTGAGCTTGGGAATACTCAGTTCAGTCATCCGCTTTTCCGACTCCAGATCATTGACCCGCTGTTTCAACTGGATCAACTCCACTCTTGAGACCACCCCCTGCCTGGCCAGAGGAACGGTCAAGCGGAGTTCATCCCGTCCCAATTCATAGCTGTTGATCAGGAACTTCAGCTGCGCCCTGGCCGCATTGAGTTCGTGCTCTGCCTGGCTGGCCTGTTTATTGGACACTTCCAACTCAGCTTTCAGGCTTTGTGAACGCTGGTTATACACATCCTGCTCCCGACGGATATAGTCTGGATGCTCATCCAGTGCCTTGGGAAAACTCAATGGTTTTCCTGACAGCTCGGCCCTGAGCCTGGCGGCCTTAGCCAGCTCACCAAAATACTCAATATTGCTTTCACGAAAGCTGGATGAAAACTGGGTATCATCCAGCTGCATCAAGGGCTGCCCAGCACTGACCTGCTCCCCCTCCTGAACATACAGCTTTTCCAGAATGCCGCCTTCCAGGTTTTGAACGACTTGCAGACGGGATGAAGGAATAACACTCCCCATCCCCCGGGTGACCTCATCCAACCGGGCAAAACTGGCCCAGGTCAGGGCACTGAACAAAGCCAACAACATGGTATAAATCAGAAAACGCCCTCCACGGGGAGTTTTCATCAACAGGGCAGCATTGGTGTCCGAGATGTACTCCATCTCTTCTTCGCGAACATTTTCAGTCGCACTTTCCAGACAATCAGCACCGTCATTGGCAGCAGCGGCATCGGGTTTGACCACCATTGCTGCTTCTGGTTGATCCTGTTTGCTGTCCTGACCGGGCTTTGCCGGGTGTGCTTCCGGGCGGGATGCCTGTCCCTGATTTTCAGTGCTCTTTTTGGTGCTCATAGCCACAACCTATTCAATCTTCAACTTTCCCTGTTTCAGGGCGGCATGCACCTGATCCTTGGGCCCATCGGCAACAATACGGCCGTTATCCATCACTATCAGACGATCCACCAGGTCCAGCATGGAGGCCTTGTGGGTCACCAGCAGCAGCGTTTTATCCTGGCAACGGTTACGCAACTGGTCCTTCATTCTCAGCTCCGTGGTGTTGTCCATAGAGCTGGACGGCTCGTCCATGACCAGAATAGGCGGATCCATCAACAGCGCCCGCGCCATGGCAATACTCTGACGCTGTCCACCGGACAGGTTCTGGCCACGCTCACCGACAATCATATCCAGGCCGTTAGGGTGCTTATTGGCAAACTCGGTAACCCCGGCAATCTCAGCGGCCCTGAGCAGCTGACTGTCTTCAACATGGTTGGCTCCAAGGGTGATGTTTTCCTTGATGCTTCCGTAGAACAGGGTGATATCCTGAGAGACACAGCCAATGCTGCTGCGAAGATCCGTCGGGTTGATCTGCCGAAGATCAATTCCGTCAATGCGAACAGCCCCCTCTTCCGGTTCATACAGCCCCAGCACCAGCTTTTCCAGGGTCGTCTTGCCGGAACCAATCCGGCCGATAATGGCCACTTTTTCTCCCGCTTTGATTTTCAGGGAAACTTCCCGAAGCGCCTGAATCTCCTGGTCAGGGTAAGTAAAATTGACCGCATCAAACTCGATAGTGCCTTTTAGATCGGGGCGATTCACATAATCCCTGTCTTCGTGGCGCTCAATGGGCATTCCCATGATCTGGTTAAGCCCATCAAGGGCTGACTTTGACTGGTTATACCGGGTGGCCAGGCCTGCAATCTGGGCCATTGGCGCCAGGCACCTTCCAGAAAGCATCACTGAAGCAATCAGCCCTCCCATACTCAGCTCGCCTTCCGAGATCAGGTACACCCCCAGAATGATCATGCCAATGTTTCCGATCTGCTGAACAAAGGCGCTGAAGGAGGAAGCAGAAGAACTCAGTAGCTTGGTTTTGATGCTCCAGGTGGCAATATGGCTGACCGCTTTCTCCCATTTGTGCTGGACATCACTTTCAGCCTGGGCAATCTTCAGCGCTTCCATACCCGACAAGCTCTCAATCAGCGTTGCACTCTTCTGGGCACTGGAGCGTAATGTTTTTTCTACCGAGCGTTTCAGAGGCCCTTGTATGGCAAAGCTGTAGATCCCGATAATGGCCATACAGGTGACAGGAACCACCGCCAGAGGGCCGCCCAGAACAAAGATGACAAAGAGGATGATGAAGGTGAATGGCAAATCCACCAACGCCACCACCGTGGAAGAGGTAATGAATTCCCGGATACTTTCAAAGTCCTGGAGACTTTTGGCAAAGGAACCCACAGAGGTTGGCTTGGCCTTCATACTCAGGCCCAGAACTTGCTCCATAATCCTTGAGGACAAAAGAATGTCTGACTTCTTCCCGGCCAGATCGATAAAATAACTTCGTACCATTTTCAATACGAAGTCAAAACTGAAGACAATCAAAGCGCCAATCGCCAGTACCCAGAGTGTTTCAATGGCGTGATTGGGAACCACCCGGTCATAGACATTCATTACAAACAGCGGACTGGCCACCACAAAGATATTAATCAGCAATGAAGCCAGCAAAACATCCCGGTAGATTCTCCAGGAACCAAGAATGGTTCCCCAGAACCAATGCTTGGAGCGCACATTCAGTTTCTGGGAAGTTCGCTGGTCATAACGGAATTTTTCACGGATATAAATGACATAGCCGGTATAGTGCTCTTCCAGATCCTCAAGCTTGACCCGTTTCACCCCATCCCCGGTTTCAGGAATGATCACCCTGGCTTTGCCTTCCACCACATCTATATCCACCAATACACAGGCTCTTTTCTTGTTGAGCAACAGAACCGCCGGTGTTACCAGGGAAGAAATTTCAGAAAGCTTCCGTTTATGAATTTTGGCTGACAACCCTGAACGATCAGCAGACCGCATAAATACTTCTGCTGTAAATCGACCATTTTCCAGAGGCATCCCGGCCCGCAGGGACTCTTCAGAGAAGGGATTGCCGTAATATCGGGTAAGAATGGCCAGGCACCCCAGCAAAGAGTCCGCCTCTGCTGGCTGCTTGTCCGGCACATCCCAGGATTCATCAAGTGCGCTTGAATGGTTCATGGATACCTGCTGATGATTTCTTCCGTGATGGTTTCAGCATTGTGTTACTTCAATACTGCTTAATGCTCATTGAAAGTTTATGAGTTATAGATTAGCCCAGAATTCTGATGACTTTTTTCAAAGCAGTCACCAATCCCTTATGGAAAGGATTCAATAATCCATCATTGATATATCTATAAGTAATTCTTTAAATAAACCAGGGGATGAATCTTAATGCCTGGCAACATCAGAAAAGGCTTTACAGCGCCCTCTTCAGGAAATGATTTAAAAAGAAATGAAATACATAAAAACCCTGAAGAAAGGCATATCGCCTCAGGAAATGCCCGTGGCCGAACGGTCGGAAAGCACTGCCCCGAACAAAAAATCATACCAAACACAAGAAGCTCTCATGATTCATCAGGCTTTATTCATACATCATGGAAAATTCATGCTGATTCCGACAGAGGAAGTCATTATTTGACACCTCCCAGAGAACATCCAAGTTACGGTTTTCTAAAACCACCGTTTTCTGGCAATGCATGGCAACCCGTTGACGCATATCAACCCTGTCCAGAATGCAGCGGTCAAAAAAATGACCCTAAAGGCATTCAATACCAACCTGAGCCACTACCGTTTGAAAGCCCTTATTTCCCCACCCCCTCTAATGACGCTTCTGAATATCCTCCCCCCTATGAAGCACTTCACATATATGAGCGGATTGATGGTGATTCTGACTCAAACCTGTACAACGAGCTCTCTGAAGTTCATCGACAGCCTGAGGGAGAAAGCTCTCAAGTCGCAGGCCATGCGGGTTGCATAACGATGCTGAGTGACCGGTTGATTGCCAAAATGACCAATTCAGAGGAAGCCGAAATCTACCAATGGCGACATACTCTGGGACTGGATTCAGTCATACCCAAAACAGTGGATGCAGAAGCTCTGGGCCCCGGTGAAAGGGAGGCACTGGCACCATTACTGAAGCGTGCGGAAGAACAGGGCAAGGAAATCATCATTCCCGAGCGGCTGGGGGCCAGGATACCTGAGGGTAGAAAAATGGAAATGGATATCAAGCTTGGGTTTGAAACCGCCTCGGTGGAACAGTTGAGCCGGTCCGGTCACCCCCATCCTCACCGGAAAAAAGCCAGGCATGGCATTATGGACAGACTCTTTAAATCAAAAGAAAGAGGCTACCGGGTTGAAGGTTTTAAAAACAAGGGAGAGCCGGTTGACCAGAACCGGTTACGTCTGACACAGAATTCCAATCAGCATATTAAAGAGTTGATCAACAGCTGCGGAATAGAAAACCGGAGACACATTATTGGATCTTTACGGGAGATACGAGACCGGCTACAGCAGGCAGATATCACCTTTATAGCCAGCAGTTTACTGGTGGTGGTTGACACTGAGTACCCTGAAAACACTCAGGTAAAACTGATCGACCTTGCCCACCCGGTGCATGCCGGGTGGGGGGGGTATCAAAAATACAAAAAAGATTTGATACGAAGCCTGGACCGGCTAATTGACTACACATACCGGTGTATAGAATAAAGTGATACAGCGGTTACTGCTGATCAAACACCTCTTCCTGCATTCGCTTCAGGCCAATATGACGGACATCCGTTCCCTTCACCAGATAAATGACATATTCCGCAATATTCCTGGCGTGATCACCAATGCGCTCCAGAGACCGGAGCACCCACATAATGTTCAAAACCCGGGTGATTGAACGGGGATCTTCCATCATATAAGTCACCAGCTCCCGGGTGGCGCTTTTGTATTCACGGTCAACCGCCTTGTCCTCCTTGGCCACTGCCAGGGCCTGCTCCGCATCAAAGCGGGCAAACGCATTCAGGGCATCCTGGGTCATCTGCCGGACATGGCTCCCGATGTGGCGGGTTTCTATATAGCCTTTCGGGGCTTCCCCCTGCTCCGAAAGCTTGATGGCAAAACGGGATATCTTGGCGGCTTCATCCCCGATACGCTCCAGATCGGTAGCCACTTTGGTACAGGCCAGTACCAGCCGCAGATCGCTGGCGGCGGGCTGACGACGGGCGAGAATACGGGAACACTCCTGATCAATGGAGATTTCCATAAAGTTAATGTCTGAGTCTTTCTCACAGACGGTTGTGGCCAGGTCACTGTCTGCATTAATCAGGGACTCAATGGCGTCACTGACCTGCTTCTCCACCATTCCCCCCATGGACAGCAGACTGTTACGAAGCTCTTCCAGCTCATGATTAAACTGCTGGGAGATGTGATCTGTCAGCAGGTCATTCTTGATATCCATCGTTCACTCTCCTGATTCCGCTTAACCGTAACGGCCGGTAATGTAGTCTTCTGTCTGCTTTTTCCCGGGGTTGGTGAACAGCGTATCCGTATCCCCGAACTCCACCAGCTGACCCATGTACATGAAAGCGGTGTAATCGGATACCCGGGCCGCCTGCTGCATATTATGGGTGACAATAACAATGGTGAACTTTGACTTCAGCTCATTGATCAGCTCTTCAATCTTCAACGTAGAGATCGGGTCCAGGGCCGAGGCAGGCTCATCCAGCAGCAGAACCTCCGGCTCCACCGCAATGGTCCTGGCAATCACCAGTCGCTGCTGCTGACCACCGGACAGACCCAGAGCACTTTCATGCAGCCGGTCCTTCACCTCATTCCAGAGGGCGGCACCCTTCAGAGCCCACTCCACCACTTCGTCCAGCACCCGCTTTTTGTTGATCCCCTGAATACGCAGACCATAGGCCACATTTTCATAAATGCTTTTTGGGAAAGGATTGGGCTTCTGGAACACCATCCCGACTCGGCGACGAAGATCGGCAACGTTAACTGCCTTTTCGTAGATATTTATGTCATCCAGTAGAATTTCTCCATCCACACGACAGCCATCCACCAGGTCATTCATCCGGTTCATACTGCGCAGCAGGGTGGATTTACCACAACCGGAAGGCCCGATAAACGCCGTTACCCGCTTTTGAGGAATGTTCATGGAGATATCAAACAAAGCCTGCTTGCTGCCGTAGTGCAGATTCAGGCCTTTGACCGCCATGCAGGTCGCTTCCTGGTCCAGGCTGAGTTTACTGCGGTTACGCCCGAGACTCTCCATATTGAACGCTGGTGATGCTGGCTCTCTTTGAACTTCCACCGTACTCCCCGGTGACTCCAGGGATGAGTGAGATGATGTGTTCACACCCTGCGCCTCTTTCAGTGCTTCACTCAAAACCGTCTCTCCGAAAAAAATGTATCATGATGGAAGCCGCTCTATTCAAGCCGTCACACTTCAAGGCTCTTATACTTTTCCCGCAAATGGTTGCGAATGGCCACCGCCGACAAATTCAACACCGCAATCACAATCACCAGCAACAGGGCTGTGGCGTAAACCAGCGGCCTGGCGGCTTCCACATTGGGGCTCTGGAAACCCACATCAAAGATATGGAAACCCAGATGCATGAATTTCTGGTCCAGGTGCAGAAACGGGTAATTGCCATCAAGGGGCAGACTCGGTGCCAGCTTGACCACACCTACCAGCATCAGGGGAGCCACTTCCCCTGCAGCCCTGGCCACAGCCAGAATCAACCCGGTCATCATAGCCGGGCTGGCCATGGGCAGCACCACCCGCCAGAGGGTCTCTGCCTTGGTTGCCCCCAGGGCCAGGCTCCCCTCACGAACGGAACGGGGAATGCGGGACAGCCCCTCTTCCGTGGCCACAATCACCACCGGCAGGGTCAGCAAAGCCAGAGTAATAGAAGCCCACAGCAACCCTGGTGTCCCAAAGGTTGGGGATGGCAGCGCCTCCGGGAAAAACAGCTGATCAATATGGCCACCGGCAAAATAAATGAAAAACCCGAGACCAAAGACACCGTAAACAATGGAAGGAACCCCGGCCAGGTTGTTCACTGCCACCCGGATCGCCCGGGTCAGCCAGCCCTGGTTGGCATACTCCCGCAGATAAACCGCAGCCACCACACCAAAGGGAGTGACGATGATCGACATCAGGATCACCATCATCACAGTACCAAAAATCGCCGGGAAGACACCGCCCTCGGTATTGGCTTCCCTCGGGTCATCGAGGATGAATTCAGCCACCTTGTCGAAGTAAAAACCGACTTTATCCAGCAAGGCCATGGCATTGGGCTGGTATGCACGCACCACTTTACTGATGGGCTGTTCCAGCTCACGGCCATCAACAGTGGTTGCTACAAAGCTGTCCCGGTTAAACGCCCGGTAGAGATCCCCCAGCTTCGTTTCCAGCTGATGGTACTGCTGGTTCAGCTGTTTTCTTTCCGCCTCAATATCCGCCTGCCTGACCGGGTCCACCTCTCCTTTCAACACCAGGCGACGCTCGGCCAGCCGCAACTGTTCCAGGGCCGCATTAACAGCGCCAATGTCGTGTTTTTCAATGCGGTAAATCGCTTCATAAATCGCCAGGGCACGATCAAGCCGTGCTTTGAACGCAGCATGGGCCCTGTCACCCTCAGCCACGACCACACCCTCTTCTTTAACGGTTTGCAGAAAGCCGTAAAAATTACCCCACTCTCGGCGCTCCAGCACCATGATGTCTTCCGGCCAGGAACGGTCGGTCAGCCATTCATCCACCACCCAGGCAAAATCATGGCCAGTGACATCCCGGTTACCCTGTTTCAGCAGGTTCCGGGTAAAGGTTTCCTGATCCGAATCGATCTCAATCCCGGCGGCTTCAAGGCGCGCAGCCGTCACTTCTTCACTGTCGGCAATTTCACCGGCAACCACTCTGCTGGTATGTCCCGGTGGCTGATAGTCCGCCACCAGAACCTGGCCCGGCCAGAAATGCCCAAGCCCACGAACCGCAATCAAACCCAGCAGGCCCACCACCAGCACCAGGCTGATGGCTACTGAACCGGCATTCAGCCATACCCAGGGAGAGCCACTTTTGAACCACTGTTTAGGAGTGATCCTTGGAGAGAGTCTGATGGATAATTTCATGAGTCACTCTCCTAAAGTGAGCTGTACTTCTTACGGAGACGGTGACGAACCATCTCCGCAGCCGTGTTGACAACAAAGGTGAACAGGAACAGCACCAGCGCTGCCAGGAACAGAATCCGGTAATGGCTGCTCCCCACTTCCGACTCGGGCATCTCCACCGCAATGTTAGCCGCCAGGGTTCGCATGCCCTCAAAGATATTGGCATCCATAATGGGCGTATTACCGGTGGCCATCAGCACAATCATGGTTTCCCCTACCGCTCGCCCCATCCCGATCATCACGGCAGAGAAAATACCGGGGCTGGCGGTCAACAGCACCACCCGGGTCAACGTCTGCCAGGGAGTTGCCCCCAGGGCAAGGGAACCATAGCTCAAGTGCTTTGGCACACTGAAAATGGCGTCCTCCGCAATGGAGAAGATGGTGGGAATCACGGCAAAGCCCATGGCCAGGCCTACCACCAGAGCGTTTCTCTGATCGTAGGGAATGCCCAGCTCCGTGGTCAGCCAGGAGCGCATATCGCCACCAAACAGCCAGAGTTCGAGGCTGCTGTTCAATGACATGGCCAGTGCCGCACTCAGCAGAACCACCGGGATCAACAATCCCGCCTGCATTCCATCAGGCAGAAGGTGTCGTATGCGCGACGGCAGGTTATCCCAGACAAAAGCGAAAACAAGAATCCCCGCCGGAACAAACAGCAACAACGAAAAAATCCCGGGCAGATTGTTCTCAATCAGTGGCGCCAGCCACAACCCCGCCAGGAAACCCAGAATCACCGTTGGCAGCGCCTCCATCAGCTCGATCACCGGTTTGACCTTACGACGCATGCCCGGTGCCATAAAATAGGCGGTATAAATAGCACCACAGATGGCCAGAGGGGTTGCCAGCAACATGGCGTAAAAGGCGGCCTTCAGGGTTCCAAAAGCCAGTGGCATCAAACTTAACTTGGCTTCGAAGTCATTGTTGGAAGCGGAGGACTGCCAGATATACTCCGGCTGGTCATAGGATTCGTACCAGACCTTCCCCCAGAGCGCGGACCAGGAAATCTCCGGATGTTCATTATCCATGGTCAGGAAGTGTGTATTCCCACCCTTTTTGAGCATCAGATAGTTGCCCCTGGGGGCCACCGACAGTTGGTCAATCCGGCCATCCGCCAGGGATGTCCTGAGCAGAGAGCGATTAGCCGAGGTATAGAACAACCCCACCTGCCCGGTCTCGTCCGTGGCCAGAAAGCCCTTGCGACGGTGTTCCGGAACAATCTGGTCAATGGGGGCTGATCCCAGCTGGAAGGAACGAATCTTCCGAAGCACCTGGCCTTCCCCTTCACGCACCATAAACCACTGACTGATCTGGCCCAGGGAGTCTCCTACCAGCAGGGAAACCCCACCCAGCAGAAACTGGACATCCGTTACCCGGGCATCCCCCTCTGTCAGGTCGGCAGTGGTCTCAATAAAGGGGCGGTCAATATCACGAATATTCACCAGTGCCAGTCGATCCGGCCCGGTGGCAATGTACAGCCAGGACTGCTCAGGGTCGATCAGAAGCCTTTTGATTCCGCCTTCCACCCGAGGAAGGGTGACCGCCTGCTGTTCAATAGTGACCGACTCCGTCAGGAAGTCCTCTTCCTTGGTAAAGGCCGTCATTACCGGTTGCCCCTGGATACTGGCGGCCACCAGAAGCTGCTCATCGCTGTCACTGATGGCAAGCTGTGATACAGCCCCATTGACGCCTTCTGCACTCTCTCCTGTCATGGCGCTTTTCATGGAAAGAGGCTGTTCACCGTAGGGATAGCTGACCACCGGAGTGATCACCCGCTGATCATCAGGCCAGGTGATTTTGTAATCGTGTTTGAACAGAATCACCCCACCATCGGACAAACCAGCGGCTACCAGGCTGGAGCCGGAAGGATCCGTTGCCAGGCTGGTAATCCTGGCGCCCTCAGGCACCGGCAAGTCAATGCGTTTGAGCGACTCACCAGACTCCGTCGAAAAAAACCTCAGGGAGCCATCGGAGCCAGCACTCATGGCTATCTCACCCTGCTCTTCCATGGAAAGATACAGAGAGTCCGCGCCCTGAGAGGCGGAAGATGAAGGATAAACCGAGGTTTCAGTCAGTTCAGCGCCCTTGAACAGAGGCACCACTTCATAGAGCAGATAAAAGAAAATCAGCAGAATCGCCAGAATCACGCCCAGACCACCCGCAGCCACTCCCCAGCGGGCCATATGGTCCTTGAAGAAGCGCAATGAGCGATGCTTTTTTAGTGCCGGTGTATTGAAATCAATACCTGGACTGTTTTCAATCGATCTTTGATACATGGCGCAGGCCGTCTGGAATCTTGAGCGTACAATAAAACGTGAATATGACAAAAATGTGACAAAAACATAATAAAGTCGTGGGCTTCCGGACTTTTTTTACAGAGATGTTACAGCCGGAACCCTGGGGGCTGTTGATGTTTTAGCGTGAGCTCAGTGGTTCGTAAAGCGGCCTAACGCAATACCCTAAAGGGCACAAGGGCGAACTGGCGCAGCGCGTAGCATTCTACGTCAAGCCAGTTCAACACAGCCGAAAGGCCACTTTACGAACCACCCGAAGGGCCAAAGCCAGCGCTTCCGTGTAATCGTTGCAGCAGCTTGAAAGACGAGAGTATTCCTGCGCTACTGCGCCTGGGCACGAAACCGCTGGCTTTGGCTGAGCACGCGACAAAACATCAACAGCCCCTAGCTAAACGACGGGGAACTGGCAATATGGGAAGAAGGGGTTTAACTCAGGAGGGGAGTAGGGAAGAACAAAAGAGGCATGGTGGTTGCTGTCATGCCGGTGAGGGGAGGGTCTTATGGGGTAGCTGGTTTTGGGAATTTTCCTTCAGGACAGAGCTGCAAACTCTCATTTTGCTGCTTTACTGCGGTTGACTCATTCAACCCTGTGATCATTGACTCGGCGGAAGTTTTCCGAGCCGCTTCTGGCCCCTGACAGGTCTTTCTAACCAGTGGAGAGGGGACACTCAAATGGGTGAAACCGTTAGCAACTCTTCTACAAAAACGGAAGTGCTTAAAGCAAGTAAGCTCCGCTGATCCATAACAAAAAACAGACTGATTGAACTGATGATCAGGTTTATGAGTGCCCTTTCATTCTTGTTGTATGCCTGCTTGACTTGTGGTTATGGAATACCATAAACAGGTATATATTGGTATTACCAATGCGTACCTGGAGGCGGAGAAAATGGCTAAAAACACCAGTATAACCCTGGGTGAACACTTTGATGGGTTTATTTCCAGCCAGGTTGAAAGTGGTCGTTACGGCTCTGCCAGTGAGGTCATTCGAGCAGCTCTGCGTTTACTTGAAAGCAAAGAAACAAAACTCAATACCCTCAGAAATTTGCTCATTGAAGGTGAGAACAGCGGCGTTGCTGAATACGATTATGAGGCGCTGTTCAAATTAAATGTTGCTAACATGGTCTATACTCCCTGAGCATGAGAATTGTCGTGTAAAGTGGAGTTCCAGCCATGAAACCTCAGCAATTCCAAGACATCCTGAAGTCCATACCCATGATGTCCCCAGAGCAGATCGGTGTCCTCCATAAAACTCTGCCGCCCTCACCCATTGCCGGTGATGCACAAGGTATTTCCGG
>NZ_JBLYZI010000099.1:0-22070 GCF_057680865.1 Endozoicomonas sp. Z74 | reverse complement strand
GATTAGTATGAATCATAAGGGTTACCTTTTTACGATTTAGATTTCAGTGATTTCACCCTCTATCTAAATCGGTAACCCTTCCCTTTTTTGAAGAGGGAATTGTCAGATCAGATCTGAACTAATGCAGATAATTGCCTTCCTGATAATCGACAATAGCCTCATTACGATGAATGGGCAGCTCACTGGTTTTACGAGCACTGTAATCTTTTGCCGCCTTATAATAGTTATGACCTCCCGCAAGAAAACCATAAAAGTAATCAAAGTTTCTATTCCATGGCCTGAATTTTTCTCCAGATCCAAAGTGCCATTTACCAATAGCACCTGTACGATAGCCGTCGGCTTTCATCGCATCCTGAAGCATAGGCTGATTGGTTGGAAAACCCTTGACCGCACCACGCCCAAAATTACCCCAAATTCCCAGGCGATCTTGGTAACGGCCACTGATCAGTCCGGCACGAGATGGCCCGCATACGGATGAACTGACATAACCCTGGGTAAAGTGTGTCCCTCCAGAGGCTAAGACATCAATGTGAGGGGTGTAGATATCCTCCGCCCCCATAAAGCTAACGTCATCGTAACCCATATCATCGGTCAAAATGATAATAAAATTGGTTTTCTCCTCTGCAGCCTTGGGTGTATCCATTGCTGAAACAGGTACAGAAGAAGCAGACATAGCAGCCAGAAGACACAAAGCAGAGGCTATTTTTTTTACTTTCATTAAAACCCTTAGCGAAAATATTCGCAGAACTTATTTTCAGTAGAAACGATTCGACAAATAATATCATCCTTTTCAACATCTACTCATGTTTTAAGTCAACTCGAGATCAAAAAAAGGAAAAACTGGACGGCTCCTCAAGCAATGAGAAGGTCGTCAACATAAAGCTCAACTCTAAAGAGGCAAGCGTTACGCCAACACCTTCAATAATGAATAATGACCTGGATCAAAAAACCACCAGAGCAAAATCTGTACAGTTCGCTACCACTGGCTAATTACTGACCGGATTCTTCCCCCCATGAATCAAACCATTGCACAATCCATTCCCCTGGAAAATGCCATCTCCCGTAAATGGGATAAACGCGACACAGAGTGGATGCTGGCCCTGTTCGGCACCGCCATTGGTGCCGGTGTATTATTTCTTCCAATTAATGCTGGACTCGGTGGCATCTGGCCACTGATTCTGATGACCGTCCTGATTGGCCCCATGACCTTTCTGGCTCACCGTGGCCTGAACCGCCTGTGCCTGTCTTCAAAAAATCCCAATGGGGATATTACTGAAACCGTCACCGAGCACTTTGGCCAGAAAGCCGGTGCCCTGATCACCTTTGGTTACTTTGCTTCAATCTATCCGATTCTGCTGATTTACGGCATTGGCATCACCAACACCGTCAGCTCACTGCTGGTCAACCAGCTGGGCATGGAAGAACCCAACCGAGCCCTGCTCAGTTTTGTTCTGGTTGCCGGACTGGTGGCCGTAATGGTAGCGGGCCAGAAAACCGTTCTGAAAGTCACCAATACCATTGTCTACCCTCTGATCCTGGTACTGTTCGGTACCTCTCTTTATCTGATTCCCCAGTGGAGTACGGCCCAGTTTGAAGCCAGCGTATCAGCGGCTGACTTTATCAAAACCGTTTTCCTGACGATCCCTGTGCTGGTGTTTGCCTTTAACCACTCACCGGCAGTGTCATCCTTTTCCTCTTCCTACCGGAAAGAGCACGGCAATAACGCTGAGGAACGTACCAGCAGAACCCTGATGCGCACGACCATGATGCTGGTAGGCTTCACCATGTTCTTTGTCTACAGCTGCGTACTGACCCTGTCTCCTGCTGAGCTGCTGCAAGCCAAAGCCGCCAACCTGCCCATCCTGTCGGTGTTTGCCGAGCGCACAGACAACCACCTGTTTGCCTGGCTGGCCCAGATCGTTGCTATCGTCGCCATCAGCTCTTCCTTCTTCGGCCACTACATGGGCACCCGCGAAGGTCTTCAGGGCATGATCGTCAATCGCGCCAAAGCCAAAGGCAAAGCGGTTAACCTGAAGGCCCTGGATAAAGGCATCATTGTCTTTATTACCCTGAGCGTCTGGGCCGTTGCCTACGCCAATGTCAGCGTAATGGGGCTGATCGAGTCCCTGGTGGCGCCCATCCTGGCCATGATTCTGTTTATCCTCCCGGTCATTGCCGTCAAGAAAGTACCTGCCATGCGCAAGTACGAGTCCAAAGCCAACCTGTTCACCCTGGTCATGGGCATCATCGCCATTACCGGCTTTATCACCTCGCAACTGATCTGATCACAAAGCGACATATACGTTTTCAGCTTCGGAAAACCGGGAGTGGTCATGCCACTCCCGTAATACATACCAACCCGCAGAACTGGCAGAATACAGCGCAATTTAGTCACGAATAATGTTCCCTTTTCTCCTTATCAGAAAGGCTCTGAAAAAGAGGACATTATCCCTGAACAGATTCAACGCTCATTCATCCTTATTGACCCATCTCTCTCTTTGGGCTCAGCAGGTATCGGGAAGTAGTGACAATATGCTAAGCATTTTTGATATCTTCAAAACGGGCATCGGCCCTTCCAGCTCCCACACCGTAGGCCCCATGTGGGCAGGCCAGCGATTCCTTGGTGAACTTGAACAAAAGGGCATCCTTTCCAGCATTGCTTCAGTCCGTGTCGGACTTTATGGCTCACTGGCCCTGACCGGTGTTGGCCACGGCACCGATAAAGCAACTCTGCTGGGTCTGGCTGGCTACCGCCCGGACACCATCGACCCCGACGAAGCCGATCGCATCTTTGAAGACATTAAAGAAAACAAGCGACTGCAGCTGGCCGGAAAACACACCATCGACTTTGACTATGACTCCCAGCTGATTTTCCATAACGGCGAAACCCTGCCTGAACACCCCAACGGCATGCGGATTTTTGCCGCTGACACTAATGGCATTGTCGTTTACTACAAATCCTACCTGTCCATCGGCGGCGGCTTTGTGGTCTGTGCCGATGAATTTAACCAGAACCAGGCAGAGGGCAGCAAGGAAACAACGGAAGCCATTCCCTATCCATACACCAATGCCGCAGAGCTGCTGACCCAGTGCAAGGAAAATGGGCTGACCATTGCCCAGCTGACCATAGAAAATGAAAAGGCACGCCACCAAGGCAGCCTAGAACAGGTCAACCGCAAAATTGATGAGATCTGGGACGTGATGCGTTGCTGCATTGACCGAGGCCTGCGAATGGAAGGCACCTTGCCGGTGAGCGGATTGAAACGCCGGGCTGCGGATATGCACCGCCACCTGACCGCCAGCCCGGAAGCCATGCTGATGGACCACTTCGCCATCATGGACTGGGTGACCCTGTTTGCCATGGCGGTGAATGAAGAAAATGCCTGTGGTGGCCGGGTTGTGACCGCACCCACCAATGGCGCCGCCGGGGTTATTCCTGCGACACTGGCCTACTACACCCGGTTTATCTCCCGCAACAATCAGCAGGGCATCCGCGACTTTATCGCCACCGCCGCCGCCATTGGCGCCCTGATTAAAATGAACGCCTCCATTTCCGGCGCGGAAGCCGGTTGCCAGGCAGAAGTGGGCTCTGCCTGCTCCATGGCAGCCGCTGCACTGGTAGCGGTTCAGGGCGGCACCATTGAACAGGTGGAAAATGCCGCTGAAATCGGCATGGAACATCATCTGGGCATGACCTGTGATCCCATTGCCGGACTGGTACAGATTCCATGTATTGAGCGCAACGGCATGGCTGCTATCAAAGCCATCACCGCCTCAAGACTGGCCATGCGGGGAGACGGTAATCACGCCGTTTCACTGGACAGTTGCATTGAAACCATGTATCAGACCGGTCTCGACCTGCAGGCCAAATACCGGGAAACCTCCCAGGGCGGCCTGGCCATCTATGCCAGAGAACAGGTCCATACACCCGCCTGCTAATTCCTTACCTTAGCTTTGTTGACCCACAAAAAAAACGCCGGAGATCTCTTCGGCGTTTTTATATTATCTGCTGCAACTACAAGACTGCAACAGTGGCCGAACAAGTATTACCCAGCCATCTCCAGCAGCAGCTTGTTCAACCGCTGAACATAAGTGGCCGGGTCATCCAGCTGACCACCTGCGGCCAGATTGGCCTGATCAAACACCACCCGGGTCAGATCCGCAAAACGGTCCTCGTCCGCTTCCTGATCCAGGCGGGTGATCAGCGGATGCTCGGGGTTAATTTCAAAAATCGGCTTGGACTCCGGCATGGACTGACCGGCCGCTTCCATAATCCGGCGCATCTGCAGACCCATATCCTGCTCTCCCACCACCAGGCAGGCCGGGGAGTCGGTCAGGCGATGAGTCACCCGGACTTCCTCCACATCGTCCCCCAGTGAATCCTTGATGCGCTTGACCAGATCTTCGCTCTCTTTGGCGGCGTCTTCCTGGGCCTTCTTCTCTTCTTCAGAGTCCAGAGAGCCCAGATCCAGGTCGCCACGACCAATGTCCGCGAAGGACTTACCATCAAACTCATTCAGATGGGACATCAGCCACTCATCCACCCGGTCTGACAACAGCAACACTTCCAGCCCTTTCTTGCGGAACACTTCCAGGTGAGGACTGTTGGCTGCAGCTTTCGGGGTTTCTGCCGTGATGTAGTAAATCTTGTCCTGGCCTTCCTTCATCCGGGAGACGTAGCCTTCCAGGGACTGATCCTGGCCAGCACCTTTGCTCTCAGTGGTAGCGAAGCGGAGCAGTTTGGCAATTTTCTCACGGTTGGAGAAATCTTCAGCGGGGCCTTCCTTCAGAACCTGGCCAAACTCTTTCCAGAATTCAGAGTACTGGGCTTCCTCTTTCTTGGCCATTTTCTCCAGCATGTCCAGCACCCGCTTGGTGAGCGCGGTTTTCATGCTGTCTACCGCCGGATCTTTCTGGAGAATCTCACGGGAAACGTTCAGGGACAGATCGTTAGAGTCCACCACCCCTTTAATAAAGCGCAGGTACATGGGCAGGAACTCGTCCGCCTGATCCATGATGTACACCCGCTGAACGTAAAGCTTCAGCCCTTTCTGCATATCCCGGTTATACAGGTCAAAGGGGGCCTTGGCGGGAATAAACAGCAGGCTGTTGTATTCCAGCTTGCCTTCTACCCGGTTATGGCTCCACTTCAGGGGATCCGCAAAATCGTGGCTGATGTGCTTGTAAAACTCCTTGTACTCTTCCTCTGTGATGTCACTGCGTGAGCGGGTCCATAAGGCCTTGGCGGTGTTGACGGTCTCCCACTCCGGAGCCTTCTCCTCCTCTTGCTCCTTGCCCTCTTCATCCATTGCGGGCATGGCTTCCTTGAGCATCAGGATCGGCATGGAAATATGATCAGAATACTTGCGGATAATGTTGCGCAGGCGCCAGCCATCGGCAAACTCTTCAGCATCCGCCTTCAGGTGCAGGGTGATTGCGGTGCCACGCTTGTCCATCCCGATGGTTTCCACAGTAAACTCGCCGGAACCGTCTGACACCCAGCGCACGCCCTCTTCTGCATCAGCCTTGCGGGTTTCAACGGTAACCTTGTCCGCCACAATAAAGGCGGAATAGAAACCGACACCAAACTGCCCGATCAGCTGGGAGTCCTTCTGCTGGTCACCGGTCAGATTCTTGAGGAAGTCAGCGGTGCCGGATTTGGCGATGGTCCCCAGGTGGGCTACCACGTCCTCACGGTTCATCCCGATACCATTGTCAGAAATGGTCACGGTCTTCGCTTCTTTGTCAAAATCCACCCGGATTTCAAGGTTCGGGTCGCTGTCCAGCAGACCTTCTTTGTGCAGCGCCTCAAAGCGCAGCTTGTCCGCGGCATCCGAGGCGTTGGAGATCAGCTCCCGCAGAAAGATTTCACGATTGGAGTACAGGGAGTGGATCATCAGGTGCAGCAGCTGCTTCACCTCAGTCTGAAAACCCAGAGTTTCTTTTTTCGCTTCAACTGTCATTGGACCCTCAATCTCGCTTCAATCAGTCATTGAATAAGGTGATGAGGCATAGATAGGGGCAGGCCCGGGGATTTCAACCCCGGCCCGAAGAAAACTCTTTCAGAGAAAAAGTAAAAAGGAAGCCGTCAAGGTAGTGAAAGGGCTTATGAGCCTTTCATTCACTGTACTCCGCCAGCACCCGAAGCACCCTGGAGTGAAATTCCCGGCTGTAAAGGATACACACCACCATCACCGCAGAAACCATCAGCAGCCATGGTTCAATAAACCAGCTCAGTGTCGCCAGGGCAAAATAGTACGAACGCAGACCAAAATTAAAGTGGGTGGCCGCCAGCGTCATAATATAACCGGCTGTCCGGGCGTACTTCTCCTGCTCAGCATCTTTTCCAGCTACTTCATGATTCAGGGGGGCACTGCCCATGATCACACAGGCGAAATTATACAGCCGCAGGCTCCAGGTGAATTCAAAAAAGGAATAAACAAAGATCACCAGCATCACCAGCATTTTCAACTCCCATAACTCCCGGGTGGTGGTGCTGACAAACGGAATGGTGGACAGAACCCCCACCGCTTCTTCTGAAGCGGCTATACCAGTAATCAGCCCCGCAATGACCAGAATGGAAGTGGATGCAAAAAAGCTGACACTGGCCCGCAGGCTGCTCAACAGGCTGGCATCGGCAATTCTGTTGTCTCGCCCGAGCAGACGGAACATCCAGTCCTGTCGGTACCGTGCCAGAACACTGGACAGGCAGAGGATCCCCTTCGCCCGTCTCCTCGCATACACGGTGTATCCTATCCAGCAGACCAGTAGCGTTAATAAGGCCAATCCATCAAGGTAGCTTCCCGCTGAGAAATTCATCATTGGAGTCGTCTTTGCTGTTGTCATGTACCTAATCCAACTCTAG
This sequence comes from Endozoicomonas sp. Z74, assembly GCF_057680865.1. NCBI lineage: Bacteria > Pseudomonadati > Pseudomonadota > Gammaproteobacteria > Oceanospirillales > Endozoicomonadaceae > Endozoicomonas > Endozoicomonas sp. Z74. The sequence continues at coordinate 15,205 of NZ_JBLYZI010000099.1, read as the reverse complement.
TACATGAGAACTGTTGAAAAATGACCTTCACTCCCCCCTTTTTCAACTCAACTAATTGATGCAAAATGCACCTGAACGAGAGCCGTAATGGCCAGTCTGGAGTTTGCATGACAGAGACACAGTATTTATGGGCCTGGGCGGCTTACCTGGCAGGAGCCACAGGTTGCCTGATCAGCTTATGGTTTATGATCCGACGCTGGCCCACACGGCTGAGACGGTTGATTATGGTGACCATTGCCATGCTGCTGTACCTGCCGGGCCTGGTGAAACCGGACGCCGATTATCTCGGACCCGCTTTCCTGATCAGCCTGTTTGATGGCTTGACCCACGGGGTGGAGGCCATGTGGAGATGTGGCCAGGCCGTGGCCCTGGTCACGCCGGTTGCCGCACTGGTGGCTCTATTCCTGCCAGTAAGAAGAAGCCAACCTTCTCCTGACAACGATGATCAACGCAGCTCCCGGGAAAAACAACCGGCAACGCCCAGGCGCCAATCAACCTCTGGCAATAGCCCCCGCAAAGAGCCGGTTTATTGACCGGAGCACGGGTCGATCACAAAAAAATGAAGGGAGCCCATGGACGGTAAACCTCACAGATCTTCAAAGGATATTGAACGCTACCCATTATACAGCCGCCAGACGATTCAGAGAGCAGTGTAAAACCCATGTGTGAACTTCTCGGGATGAGTGCCAACACCCCAACGGACATTGTCTTCAGTTTTACCGGTCTGATGCAGAGGGGCGGCAACACCGGCCCCCACCGGGATGGCTGGGGCATTGCCTTTTATGAAGGCAAAGGACTGAGAGAGTTCCGGGACCCCAACCCCAGCTGCCATTCCGAAATTGCCCAGCTGGTTCGTCGCTACCCTATAAAAAGCCATATTGTTATCAGCCATATCCGCCAGGCCAATGCAGGGCGGGTAGCCCTGGAAAATACTCACCCCTTTACCCGTGAACTCTGGGGGAAATACTGGACTTTCGCCCATAATGGCCAGCTGAAAGGCATCAAAAACTACCCTCTGAGCCATTACTTGCCGGTAGGCACCACTGACAGCGAGCATGCCTTCTGCTGGATTATGGACCAGCTGCGGGAGCGCTTCCCCCGGCCCCCCAAGCGACAACAAACCGTCCAGCGCTATATCCTGAAACTCTGTCAACAACTGCAAACACTGGGAGTGTTCAATATGCTCCTGACTGACTCCCGGCACCTGTTCTGCTTCTGCAGCACCAAGCTCAGCTGGATCACCCGCCGCGCCCCTTTTGACCTGGCCAGTCTGAAAGATGCGGAAATGACCGTGGACTTTGAGAAAGAAACCACCGATAAGGATGTGGTCACTGTGATCGCTACCGAGCCACTGACCACTAATGAATCCTGGAACATTATGAACTCAGGAGAAATGGTGGTTTTTCGTGAGGGGGAACAGTGCTGAAATGAAATAAAGCACACACAGAACTCAATGCACTTCTATTATGGGCTAGACTCTGTAGCCCATAAATGTGAAATGCGACCTCATATGATAAAAACCAGCTTTATCATTAACGGAAAACCATGGATTAAAGTCCTAGCGATTTCTCTGACTTTAATCCTTCCACAACTTTCTCATTCTTCTGGCTTTCTGGGTGATCCCAATAACCCTGACCCAGACTGGGTTATCTGCGTATTTCCAGATGAAAATAATAGCACCGGCTCATTTAGTTTGAATTTCATCTTCAACCTTCCTTTCTATATTTCTCACCATCAACAGCTATTGCCTTCATCCAATCCTGCATACCACTACTCCAACACTATGGAAACAGCGGGTGGAAATTATCAATTTACACTGTACACATCTTTGTCCACCCCTGTGTGCCTTTCATTTAATCAACGCTTATCCAGAAACAATCAGGATGTTAACGATCAACTTGAAATCAATGACATAAATACACCCCTAATGCCAGGAAGGCATAATTTTAAAATCCTGAGTTTCAATGCCAAAAGTGCGGCCCTATACCAACCTGAACAAACAACGAAAAAAACAGTACTAAGAAAAACACATGAAAGCGCCAAGTCACCTGTGGAGCACAGTCACCGCGTTGATTATAGGGGGGAGATTTCCACTGGTCCTCTGTTGATGCTATCTTACCTCTCTGGCCAATTCAGTACGATATTAGGCGTTAATCATGAGCTTTTTCATTTTTTTTGCTTTGATCAGGGAATGGCCAATGCTGCAATCGACCTTCTTCTTCAACTACTTAACATAAACAGCTCCACTCTATTTCGGATCGCTACAGCGGACAATCCGGAATCCACCTTTGATCAAGAGCTGGAAAAACAATCAATCCTAGGAAAAATAAATAAGCAGCAACTCGCAAGCTGGTCATGCATAAGAGATATATTGGTTGACATGCCTGTTTTGAGGCGGAATCATCTTCTTGACATTCTTACTTTGCCCGTAGAACAACAGGCAGGTCAACTCGGGCGCTTCCTGGATCTGGAACAGCCAATGATCACTGATGAAGAATCCGATGAAACACTGGCCTTATCCCTTCTCAACCTGAACACCTGGGATTTTGTGAATGCTCAGACAGGACATAAATTCAAAAAAGAAAAAGAACTGGGCCGTGGCGCAGAAGGGATGGTCTGGCTGGTTACTGATGAAAAACAGAGACAGTTTGCACTCAAACAAATCACAATTCTGGGTGGGCAGCAAACGATATCGCTGGGACGACTGATCACCCTGCTTCAACAGAATAAGCTAAATTCAAAAAGAGTCATCCAGTTATGGGAGCACTGGTGTGATGGCAAAACCATTTACCAGGTCATGGATTACAAACCCGGTGGCGATCTGCATCGTCTAATTCAGACCCAGCCTGGGCTCAGTCCAGAGCAGCTTCAATACTATGCTTTTCAACTGGTCGATGTGATCGCCAGACTTCACCTGGGAGGTGTTACCCATAGGGACATCAAACCACTGAATATACTGGTCGAAGGTGATCATATATTTCTGGCCGATCTTGGCACTATAAGGGAAATCGAATCCCCAGAGCAAATGGTTGAAAGCCGGGTTGGAACAGTGGTGTACATGGGGGCGACCACAGCTGAAGCAATCGCACTTTCAAAAGGCTACTCTCCATTAAAAGCGGATTATGAAGAGCTGGCTAACTCTCTACTTTGGATCTATCTTCAAAAAGGTGTATTTGACAGGCTATTAAAAAAAGCAAAGACCGCAAATCAAAAAGCACAATGGCTATCAACCATGTTCAAAAATATGGGAATCACAAAAAAAACATCCAATAAAGACATAAAAGAAAACTTGAAAATATGGATTAACCATAAAGACAAAACTCTCTCACAGAAGGTACCTGAGGACCTGTTTGATTTCATTGTGGAACTTCTGCAACACCCACCTCAAAAAATCAGCTTTGATACTCTGACCTCCTTAATGGAGAAAAACCCATTTTTTAAAGAATTTCTAGATGAAAGTGAATCAGTAAAATTTAAACGCAATCAACAAAAACAAGCATATTACAGTAACCAGATTGACGCTCTTCAGACAAGAATCGGCCGTGACATGACGATTCATTATGTTGAAGCCGATGGTGACTGTCTACCCAATGCCATTGCACAGGCATTTTCACAGTTAGGCAGGCAACAAGTCACAGCCGCTGAGATCAGAAGTCGCCTTGAGCAGTTGCTGAGTAAAATCCTGACATTTATTGACGACATAACAAGAAACCCTGACCTGAATATTCAGGATGCCTTTCAATTGCAGGCGTTGCTGTATCAGGAGCTAGAGACACTGACCGGTATCAACGCGGAAGGACTTCGCCTGCGGATCAACAACCATGAAATTTCCATGTCCGCACACCAGGCAAGGATGAAAAACAGGGACAGGGATGGCTGGCTTGAACCGGAGTTCATTCCCTTGATTCAGCAAATGCTGGGCATTAACATTCGGCAGATGCTGCCCGCCCACTCAGAACAACAGGGAATGATTGCTCAGCAATTCGACAGCCATTACCTGGCACAGACCATCCCCGTTCTCAGTTTTTACCTACAGCAGGCCAACCTGATCTCGCTGGCACCGCATCATGAAACAATAACGATTATTCATAATGGTGAACGTGGAGGCGGCGGCCATTATTATTATGCAACACCAACGATTGGGGATTGCCACCCTACCCCTATGCAGCAATCATGCCAAAGCAATCAAAGAGAGAAGGCTTTTTAGACTTGTTGCCAGCTACCTGTGAATAGCCTTCACCAAGGATGTAATTGATACATTTTGCGACAATTTTTCCCCTCCCCGGGATACTTCCCGCCCAAGTTCGGGGTTTAATAGCGCCTGTAAAAACTGGCAACCCTCTCTTACAAGGTGCGGAAAGTTCGTAGCGAACACTCCGGCTAAATCGGTGATCATAATGGTCCGCCCCTTGAGAACATGGAAGCCCGCTGTCACCGGATGGATGGCAGCGTAACAAACCCGCATGAAGCCATTAATCAACAAAAAGTCTCTGACCCGTCATCTTCCCATGAGTCAAATCACACATCAGAACAGGCCCCTTTCTCCCCGGGCTACCCTTCTGGCTGCAGTACTTGCTGCCTTCTGCCTGTTGCCTCAGGCAACCTGGGCCTCAGGGCAGAAACCGCTTCCCAGGGTCACTGCCACCACTGCCGTAGTGATGGCTTTTGAACAAAAACTGAATGCCCTTGGCACGCTCTCATCCAACCAGCACGTAACCATCACCCCACAGATCAATGGCCGTATTGCCCAGTTGAAGCTGACAGACGGGGCCCAGGTCACCCGGGGCAGCCAGCTTGTGTTACTGGACAACCGTGAGCAGAAAGCCAAGGTCAACAGCGCCCGCATTTCTCTGGCGGATAAAGAGCGACAGTTTGCCTATATGAACACGTTGTTCAAGCGCCAGGCCATTTCAAGGGATGAGCTGGAGGCTCAGCAGGCTCAGGTGGAAATGCTCAGGGCGTCCCTGGCGGCTGAGGAAGCGATCCTGGATTACTACACGCTCACCGCCCCCTTTGACGGAGTACTGGGTTTTAACGACGTCAGTCAGGGCATGCTGATCAATGCAGGTACCGAGATCACGACCCTGGACGACCTGAGCCGCATGAAGCTGACCTTTGAGTTGCCGGAAAACACCTTGAGCCTGATTGCGCCGGGTACCCGGATCACCGCCACCACCGATGCCTGGCCGGACCAGGTATTTTCCGGCGTGGTCGATACCATCAACCCTCGCATAGACACAGTAAACCTGACGTTTAAAGTCCGGGCTGTACTGGACAACCCGGGCCACCGGCTTCGTCCTGGCATGCTCATGAGGATTGATGTTCAGCGACCACAGAATGAAGCCCTGGTGGTGCCCTCCCGCAGTGTTCTGTTCAGCGGTAATGACCGTTTCGTCTACGTGATTGATGAACAGGGCACAGCCCGGAAAAGAGCCATCGACACCGGGCTGACCCTGGATGACAAAATGGTGGTGCTGGAGGGTTTGGTGCCCGGTGAAACGGTGATTGACGAAGGTGTGATCAAAGTAACCGATGGGCGCCAGGTCAGCATCACCAATGGCCAACTGGCGGAAACAAAGCCGGGACCGGCCAGCGCTGACGAAGAGACAGGCCAGGGAGACCGCACATGATTCTCTCTGACCTGTCCGTCAAGCGCCCGGTGTTTGCCACCGTGGTCAGCCTGCTGCTGATCACCTTCGGGATCGTCGCTTTTCTGATGCTCTCAATCCGGGAACTTCCGGACACCACGCCTCCCAAAGTCAGTGTATACACCTCTTACAGTGGCGCTTCCGCAGAAGTGATTGAATCAAAAATCACCAATGTGATTGAAGACCAGCTGGGGGGCATTGAGGGCATCAAGGCCATTGAGAGTTCCAGCAGCCACGGCTCCTCCCGGATCAATATTGAATTCACCCCGGACCGGGATATGGAAAGTGCTGCCAATGATGTGCGTGAATCCATGTCCAGGGTCACCTGGCGACTGCCCGATGAAGCGGAGTCACCGATTGTCTGGAAGAACAGCGGCAGCGGCGAGTCCATCCTTATGGTCACCCTTCAAAGTGACCGGATGTCCCCGGTTGAGCTGACCGATTACGCCAAGCGCACTCTTCAGGACAAACTCAGTCTGGTGGATGGGGTCAGCTCTGCGGACATCTATGGTGCCCGGGAGTACGTCATGCGCATTGAGCTGGACCCGGTGGCCCTGGCCGCCCGAAAGCTCACCGCAAATGACGTCAAGGACGCCCTGAAACGGGATAACGTCGAACTTCCGGCGGGAGAAATGACAGGTTCCCAACGGACCCTCCAGGTTCGCGTGATGCGGGATTACAACTCGGTTGAGGACTTCCGTTCCCTGGTCATTCGCCAAGATGGCTCCTCAACGGTGTACCTGAGGGATATTGCCGATATCCGGGCCGATGCCAAAGACGTGGAAAGCATGGCCAAGGCCAATGGTCGCAACGTCGTCACCCTGGGCATCGTGCCACTGTCCCAGGCCAATCCGCTGGATGTGGTCAGAAATATCAAGGCCGAGATCGAAGCCTTTACCCCTTTTCTGCCGGAAGGCACGACGCTGGACAGCACCTACGATGCCTCGGTGTTTATCGAAGGCGCGATCCGTGAAGTGTTTGGTACCCTTTTTGTCACCATGGGCCTGGTCATCCTGGTGCTGTACATCTTTCTGGGAAGCGCCCGGGCCACCCTGATTCCCGCAGTGACCGTCCCGGTCTCCCTGATCAGCGCCTTTATCATCATCTATGCCCTGGGCTACACCATTAACTTGCTGACCCTGCTGGCATTGATTCTGGCCATCGGCCTGGTGGTGGACGACGCTATTGTGGTGCTGGAGAATATTCACCGACACCTGGAACAGGGGGAGCCGCCACTGGTGGCTGCCTGGAAAGGTGCCCGGGAGGTGGGCTTTGCGGTCGTTGCCACCACCCTGGTGCTGGTCATGACCTTTGTGCCCATCGTCTTTATGGAAGGCACCATTGGCCGCCTCTTCTCAGAGTATGCCCTGACCCTGGCGGGTGCCGTGACCTTTTCCAGCCTGGTGGCCCTGACTCTGTCGCCAATGCTGGGATCTAAGCTGTTGAAGCTGAATGTCAAACCTACCCGCATCAACCGGTTGACCAGTCACTGCCTCGACCGACTGGAAAGTCACTATGAGCGTCTGTTGAAGATCTTTCTGCGCCGGAAATGGCTGGGCCTGTTTTTCCTGGCAGGTTCCCTGGCCACAACGGCAGTGCTGTACCCCATGATTCCACAAACATTCACGCCTCCGGAAGACCGGGGGGTGATTTTTGTGATCGTCAAAGGTCCGGAGGGCGCCAGTTTTGACAGCATGAAGGTGAGCATGGAGGACATTGAGTCCCGGCTGATGCCGGAGCTGGGCCAGGGAGTCGTCCGCTTCATGTCTCTGCAGACACCGGGCTGGGGCAGCATGGGTAATAATTCCGGTATGTTGATTGTGGGAATGGAGAACTGGGAAGATCGGGAGATGACGGCCTTTGAGCTGGCCGCCAAAATACGACAACTGACATCAGATATCCCCAATGTTTCAGCATTCCCCGTCATGCGATCCTCTATAGGTGGGCGCTCCCAGGCCCCTATTCAGTTTGTAGTGGGCGGTGGCACCTTCGACCAGCTGGTGGAATGGACGGACCTGCTGGCAGAGAAAGCCCGAACCAACCCTGGCCTCACAGACATTGACCTGGACTTCAACCAGAACCAGCCCCAGCTGGAAATCACCATCAACAAAGAGCGTGCTCAACAGTTGGGCGTATCCGCCGAGGAAATTGGCTCAACCCTGGAGATCATGCTGGGAGGCACTACTGCCACCACATTTATGGAGCGGGGTGAAGAGTATGACGTCTACCTGAAGGCGCCGGAAAAAGCCTTCCGCACCACTGAAGACCTGGCGACCCTCTATGTTCGCTCCCGTACAACAGGCGCCCTGATTCGCCTGGATAACCTGGTGAGTGTCCAGGAAGTGGGGAAGGCTGCCCAGCTGAAGCACTATAACCGGAACCGGGCCATTACCCTTTCTGCCAGTCTGGTGGGCGATTACTCCATTGGCGAAGCTCTGCTTTACCTGGACAATCTGGTGGCAGAAAACCTGCCTGCGGAAGCTGTGGTGAACTACAAGGGGGACTCCCTGGATTACCGCACCAACCAGAGCTCGATCATGCTGGTCTTCGGCCTGGCCATGATCATTGTGTTTCTGGTTCTGGCTGCCCAGTTTGAAAGCTTTGTCCACCCGTTTGTGGTGATGCTGACCGTTCCTCTTGGCATTGCCGGAGCCCTTGCGGGGCTGCTGCTCAGCGGCGAGACCCTGAACATTTACAGTCAGCTGGCACTGATCATGCTCATTGGCCTGGCCACCAAAAACGGCATTTTGATTGTGGAGTTCGCTAACCAGCTCAGGGATCGGGGTCTGCCCTTTGAACAGGCGGTGGTGCAAGCCGCACGGCAGCGGTTGAGGCCCATTCTGATGACCGCTTTCACCACCATTGCCGGTTCCATTCCGTTGCTGGTATCCACTGGCGCTGGTTCAGAATCACGTTTCAGTATTGGCGTGGTGGTGTTCTTCGGGGTGCTGGTTTCCAGTTTGCTGACCATTGTTGTTGTGCCTTCCATGTATGCGCTGATCGCACGACGCACTACCTCTCCGGATCATGTCAGCAGGGAGCTTGAGCAGCACCTGGTTAATCAGCAGCCGGGGTAGTCGGGTCACCCATCAAAGAACAAGCGAAGGCCAGGGAAAGGCTTTCGCAAGATTTTCAGTCATACACTCCATTGAACTTCTGCCAAAATAAAAGGTCCAGTATTCTGGTTATCTCCAAATAAAGGAAAATCACATGCTCTGGGAAATGAGCTTCATTGACGTAAAGCCGGATTTTTCTCAATTCTATGTACAGGCTTGCTCTCCTGTAATCTGGATCCAGAGAACCATCTTTCATTTCACTGTCCCTATCCTGGCCTATATAAGTGACCAGCAACCGGATAGAATTAGCAAACTACTAAGGGAAAGAGCGGTTACCCTTGAGCAGTTTGGCAAATATGCCTGTACTGATGCAGAAACTTTTTTAGACCGAAAAGACAGTGAGTTTATATCGGTTTTCCGTCGATTGGACACTTTCAGTCAGGATATCGACCGTCAGAGAGCCGATATTGCTGCACAGCGAAGCGCCAATGCCATTGAGATTTTGATGAAGAACGGTAAACCCATTGGTATGAATACGCTGAAAGCCACAGCTGAAAATGTGCATAAAGCCAGAGCTGGTTGCTGCAGTACATTAGCAATAGCCGCTGCCTACGAACTGACAGGAGGGCAAGCGGACCCATATAGAATAAACCCGCGCATTGAAGTGGTAGCCCGACTTGGAAAAGGCCTAAAATCGGATTCAACACACTGCATGGTAATTGCTGGCAGACAGATAGACAGTCAGTTAAGCAAGCCAGAAACCTGGGGGAGGAAAACAAAAGTTGTTGATCCATGGGCAATGACCATTGGATGCCCACTCATTGGCTCCCAATACAGCCCACCTATCCAGGATATGTGGCCACCGAACACCTCCATTTATGACAGTTACTTCTCCTGAAGTCACTCTTTCCGAGACTGTGAATTAATCGCTTTTGGAAGTTGATCAACTGCAGCCTCAAATTGATCAGGAAGAACTTTCTGTCCTGTTTCAACCGAAAACAAGAGACCTTTTTTCAGCCCCCCCACAGGCACAAGTTTAAACACAAACGGGTCTTGCATATACCGTTCCAGAAAATGTTTATAATGCTTAATGTTAAAATGAATATTTTGCCATGGATCAACAATCATAATTTTATTATTGGCCTTAAGGTAACAGCAGTTATGGCCAGCCATTTTCACGGGATCAAATACCTGAAATAAACCATACTCCCCTTCAGAATAAGCAATATCGGACAAAACCCTCACTGCCCTGTGCGCAAAGTGGTCACAATTCCCAAATTGCCCACTGCAGTTCCCAGGAGCCTGGTTTTCATCATATAATTTATTAGTGGCGGCATGAACATCTTCCGCTTCAAAAACAGCACGCACATCAGGGTGACTTCTGGAAAAGCCCAACTCTCTGCATCGAGATTCGCTGAATACTATCTCAGAGTTAACTCTTTCAAGAACATAGTTGCAAATTGCCATAACCTTGTGATCACTGCCTTCTGGAAAACGGTCTACGTCCTCCTTCAATGCTTTTAACTTTTCTTTGACCTCAGTCCTGACAGACTCATTCTCTGCAAATAGACTTCGAGCTCCTCTTGAGAGAACTGGCAAACTGGAATCCTCTGAAGCATGCCTGATTTGCAAGCGTCCATAGTACCTGGCCGACATAGAAATATACTCTAATAAATAATCACAGAGTTCATCAACAAAAAACTCCTGACCTTTTAATTTATCCTGAACTACTTTTGCTTGAGTAATGATTTCATCCACCCCAGCCTTGTTGTAAATTCTTATTGCATGCGGAAAAACTTCTTTAAGGATTTGTTCAGTAGTTTTACCTTTATAGGCTTGTGTATATTTATAGACAGCGACCATGACCCCATACACCGATGGTGTCATATAATCTTCAGAAGCCTTTTTCCCATACTCTTCTAAATTCCTATACTTCCCACCTAAAACAACATTAATCAACCGGGTCATCTCTTTATCAAACTGTGAAAATTTATATTGACTCAATGTAAAAGAGCGGCTTGATTCGTCAGACACCCCCTTCTTTGGAAGCCTGCGCTCATCATCGCAATAAAATTGCAGATTGCAAAAATCATTTAGAAACCCTCTGTAAGCCTGTCCTCCATCACCACTCGGCTTAACTTCTGTTTTTCTGGTAAGAACTGATTTCTGATTTTTAATACCCACACTGTTAAGGCCTGGAATTATAACTCCCACGGCTTTACTCACCCGGAAAGCCAAGTCACTAAAAAAACCAACACCGTCACTGTTTCCAGATAAAGGTTCAGTTACAACAGCAGAAAAAGCCCCCTTCAATAACTGCAAAGAATCCATACCCCACCCCCGAGCCAACAGACAAAGATTTTATTAAAATACTGTAAACACCATCATAACGTTCCCTTATTAAGAATCTCCAGCATAATTACTGACTACATTGTCAGAAAATCTAACTTAATGACCTGTAGAAAAAATGTAACAATCGCCCTATTCAATGATATCGAGGCATGGAGAATCTCATTTATTCAATATGTTTAGACCAAAGTATATTAATTTGATTGTTAAGCATTAAAAATGCGAGCATCAAAGCTCGCCCCAGGCAATTTCACCCGCATAAATCCTCTCGGCAGCCATATAGTAAATCACCTGTCCTCCTTTAACAGGCTCGCTGCTGGCCGGATTCAGTTTCAGGTCATTTCCGGTGGCGGAATCGGCCACCCCAAGAGCAATGGCCTCGTAGCGGGTCTTGAAAAAGTGCAACAGATCTCCAAAGGTAGTACCAGCAAAGTCAGCAGGCACCCGGACGCTGTACTGGGTGGGTCCAACCAGGGTCGATAGCAGCTGACTCTGCAGTCGTGAAGACCCTGGATCCTGGGCGGAACGCACTAACAGCTCCATGGAAATATTGCTGTGGCATTCAATCTGGGGGCAGTGAGAGTGCAGCAACCGGACCATATGCTCATTTTCAAACCAGGCGACGATGTGGGCCCGGGTACGGGTCGCCGCAATGGTCAGACAAGTGGCCAGTGTCTGGTCATCAGAGTCCCGGAAAACGATCACCCTTGCCGCCCGCTCAACTCCGGCCCGCTCCATAATGGTTTCATCATTGAGGCTTTCCCCACGGACAAACAGAACCTTGTTAGGAAACGGGTTTTCCATCTCTTCCGTGGTACACAGCAGCACTTTTCGATTGTCCCGCCGGGTATCACCAAAAATCAACTCCACCATTTTCGCCGTGTGTCGGCGATGCCAGCCAAAAATCACGATATGGTTGTCCAGCTCCGAAAAACTGCCCCTGCCCTGCATTCCTTTTCTCCACACGGTAATAAAAAAAGACGACAATTTACCCAGCAGCGCCGCAAACAGAACCACCCCACCAGGCATAATGACCAGAGCCGCCACCAGGCGTCCCCACTCCCCCGAAGGGCTGAGATCACCATAGCCCACGGTGGTTGACGTAGTGATATAAAAGTAAAACCAGACACCTGGCTTATACAGCCCCTCTTCTCCAGCCAGCCACATCAGAGACCATGACAACAGAAAGTGGGTCAGCAACACCACCAGCAACGCCACCCAGCTCAGCTTCAGAAACTGTTGTTGAAAAAAACGCAATGACAGCCTGAAGTAATTCAAGGCATTCCCTCCCTTCACTCTTATCCGCCACTCTTCTGCACAGAGGGTACCATAAGTCAGGGCTACTTAACTCAGCAACTCAAGCCTCCAACAAGGCTTCTCGTTGTATGCAGAATAAATGGGCATAAACACGGATTGTTCATATTCCCGGCATCCCTCATCCTCTGCGCCCCATTCCAATCAGTTTATAAAGCCACGAAGCATGCGACACCTGTCTCCAGAAAAACACCCGGCCATCACCCTGATGATTCTGACCCTGTTTGCCGTGGTCGGGCCTGTGTCCATCGATATCTTTACACCCTCTCTGCCGGCTATCACCGACTATTTTGGCACCAGTGCCGCCACGGCCCAGTGGAGTGTCGGCCTGTTTATGCTGGGCTTTTCCCTGTCCATGCTGATGGTGGGCCCCCTGGCCGATCGCTTTGGCCGGAAGAAAACCCTCCTGGCCGGATACAGCCTTTATCTGTTGGCGACCCTGCTGACCCTTTACACGGACAGTATTTATACCTTTATTGCCGCCCGATTTGCCCAGGCTCTGTTTGGCTGTTTCGGGACCGCCGTCGCACGAATGTTGGCCCGGGATTACTATCAGGATCAGATGGAAGTGAAAATGCTGGCCTATATTGGAGGCTGCCTGACCATTGCCCCCATGGCCGCTCCCATTGCCGGTGGGTATATCCAGGAATACGCCGGATGGCAGTTCAGCTTCCTGGCTATGGGCCTGATGGCGGTTCTGGCTATGTTGGGCCTGTTGGTCATTCCGGAGAAGTACCAGCCCGTCCACTCCCATTTAGCCAAGACTGAACCCAAAACTTCCAATGTGTTTTACGCTTATAAAGCGGTGCTGAAGGACACCCGCTACCTTCGCTTCACCGTTGCAGCAGGTTCTGCCTTTGCAGGTGCTTTTGTCTTTGTAGCCGGTGGGGCCTTTGTAATCATCGGCCAGCTGGGTGTTACCCCCAAAATGTACGGCTACCTGTTTGCCATTGCCATCGCCAGTTATCTGCTCAGTGCCTCTATGGGCCCCAAAGTCACAGAGAAAATGAGCCGAAGCCAGAGCACTCTGCTGGCAGGCAGCCTGCTGCTGGCCGGAGCCATGGTTTCCCTGGTGTCAGGACTGCTCAGTCATGGCCAGTCCATCGCCGGTTACGTGGCCGGTATTGCCCTTTATGAATTGGGTCTTGGTCTGTTCATGCCCCTCTGCCAGGCAAGAGCCACTGAACATATGAACAAGAATATGGGAACGGCAGCCGGCCTGATCTTTTTTATCGAAATGCTACTGGCTACCGGCATCAGTGCCCTGGTCTCTTTCCTGCCGGCAGCAGGGACTCTGTCCCTCTCTGCGATCACTCTGGTGGCAGTGGGTCTTTCTGCCCTTTGCCTGATGCGCTCTGATAAATCCACCTCCCCCTCTCCCCAGGCGGCGTGAATCTGGTAGAGTAGAAGAAGCAGCTTTCTTAGTTGCTTTTTTTACCACCCTTAACACTGTCCAGGTCATTGAACCCAATGAGTGATACCGTTTACATGGAGATGGCGCACTCGCTGTCGAAACTGTCCAAGTGCGTTCGTTTACAGGTGGGTTGCCTGCTGGTCAAGGACGGACGGGTTCTGTCAACCGGCGTCAATGGGACCCCATCCGGGTACATCAACTGCAATGAGGCGGAATACGAAGAGCATCATCCCTGGTCACTTCGCCACGAAATCCATGCGGAACTGAATGCGGTGATCTGGGCTGCCCGGCTGGGAACCCCCATTGAAGGGGCTACGGCTTATGTCACCCACAGTCCCTGTGACCAGTGCACCAAAAACCTGCTGGCGGCAGGCATACGGCGCATTGTTTACGATATCCAGTATGACCGAAACCCTCAGGACGAGCTTTCCCAGTTCTGTCGGGAGAACGGCGTGGCCATTGAGCAGGTTTCCATAAAAGACAGGGCAGACATGTAAAATCAATACAAGAACTTAAAACCAACCCCGCGTTACTTGCCGGCTTTTCCATCACGCCATTCCCCATTGTCATTTAAGTCAAACAGGTCAATGGGGGCACAGTCACCCGTTTACCAAGCTTTACATCCTACACTTACAGGGCCGTTCATTTTTAAACAGCTCTGTAAGCATTGATATATCAGTTGCAGTGCTTTCTAACTCTCTCGCCCTCAACTCATACTATCTTTTTTTCTCCATATTATTAAAATCCGACAACTCCTTCAAAGGGGGTCTTAAGCTGTGAGTTTGAGAGTCATCAACCGGCTCTCCACCAGTAGCCTCGCCCAGTAGTTCAGAATCTCCATTTTCATGCTCCTGGATTGCAGGAGGTTCATTTTCAATTTCACCATCACTTTGGCTTTCAGTAGTGGAATCCTCGCTTTCCCAAAAAGATTCCGGAAGTCCCATAACACATAAAAAATCACGCCCGCCACCAGGAAATACTGGTAAAAATACACAATTCATCACCGGTGGTATAAAAGCGCGTATTTGAACCATTACTTTTTTTCTTATTTCTTCAGATACCCCTTCAAAGAACGCTTCAAAAATGGTGAATAGCTGATCTATCACAATATTACGTTGCCCCCCTATTCCCCCAGAAGTTCGATCAGAACTCTTGTGTTCTAAAAATTGAATCATTCTGATTATCAATCTAATCAGTCCATTGTAAGTTGGTGCCTCACCTATTGACAAACCTATTTCATTCAACATTGGCTCACCTCCTGTTCTGTGAGACAAATGTCGATATAAATTGTCCAGATCGGCGCTGTTCAAATTAAGTGTTGCTCTACCCAATGTATAGAAACTTGATCTAAAAAAGCCTCCTCTGAGAAGAGTTGAGTTTTAAGAAACCTTTTCCACCCGAGGTAACGAGACAGGTATTTTGTT
>NZ_JBLYZI010000098.1:0-22518 GCF_057680865.1 Endozoicomonas sp. Z74 | reverse complement strand
TGATTAGTATGAATCATAAGGGTTACCTTTTTACGATTTAGATTTCAGTGATTTCACCCTCTATCTAAATCGGTAACCCTTCCCTTTTTTGAAGAGGGAATTGTCAGATCAGATCTGAACTAATGCATTTTTATGAATGCCTGGGGTGGATGCAAGAACATAATTTCCTTTTGTGAGAAAATCAGAACTGATTTTGTAATTGTTGGTAACTCCTCCAGCTTCCTGAATGAGTAACAAACCCGCGAGGCAGTCCCATGAATTTAAATGCGCCTCATAGTAACCAATTAATTTTCCTGCTGCTACATAGGCCAGCATCAATGCCGCAGAACCATTACGATAAAACATTCCTCCCATTTGTAATAAATTATTAAGAAAAGGAGTGATTTTGTCTGCTGACATTCTGGTTGAAATGCCAACGCCAACTAACCCATCATTTAGCGAACTTACGGTATTAACAGTTATCTTTTTTTTATTTAGATAAGAACCACAGCCTGACATTGCATGAAATAATTCTTCATGCACAGGGTCATACACAACAGCAATTTTAGTTTTTTTCTGTTCATCAAGAAGTGCAATAGATATACACCATGATGGTAAACCAAAAATAAATGCGCTGGTACCATCAATCGGGTCAATAACCCAGGTATGACTGGAATTATCTCCTGTCAGACCTGATTCTTCGCCAAAAATAGTATCTCTGGGATATTGGGTGTTGATTTTTTTACGGATAAAGTCTTCTGTAATTCGATCTGCTACCGTTACTAGATCTTGCCCGTCATTACTCTTTTTTTCAATATTGAGTTGCTCTCTATTTTGATAGTGATCAAATGCAAGTCTTCCTGCTTCCTGTGCTACTTTTTTGATAAAAAGATACTTGTCCGATAAGTTTTCCACTTAACTCATCTCCAGAAATAAAATCTATATTTTAATAGTGCGCTTATTGAAATATATATTTCATGACCCATGTCAAAATACAATCACAAAGTGCTAGTTTTTCCTGAATCTGTAGGCATAGAGCTGCATAGTTTTTCTCAAAATCAGACGACACAAGCTCCAGCGAGAACCTTATGCACAGCCTGGTGCACCCTGGTGAGCTGCTGAAAGAGTTTTACCTTGGGGGATTGAATCTGGGCATGAGTGAAGCAGCAGGTGGCTGGGTATTGACCGGAAAACCCTGCCATTCTGAAAACCCAACAGCTACTGTTCAACTGTCCGTCGTTGTATTCAGCCTTCGTCGTCGCTCTGTTGTCGATATGTCGAAGATCGTCACTTATGACGATTCTGGCTGCTGGTTTTCGACTTTCTGTTCTCATTGATTGCTCTGCGCGTTTTTCTGGACATGGTGAATGTCTTGATCGACGCAGCGTGCAGCGATACTTAAACTTAATTTTTTGCTTGTGATAAGACATTGGCACGCTATCTGCTTGAGGGAGCCACTCGAGCCGGTGTGCCTTTTATCCGGCTGTCCTAATCACCCACCTGTTGTTCAGTTGATAGTTGAATCGATGGTTCAATCGGTTGTTCAAGAGGGTGGTCATAAGGGAAAGGGTGATGAATACGTTTATTTTTGCTGACTCCCAGTCCTGCATTGGGTGTCGCACCTGTGAAGTGGCCTGCGTGCTGTCGCACCAGGCTGAAAACTCGGTCAGCGCCATTGATCCGGCCAACTTCACGCCCCGTCTGCAGCTGGTGAAAAACGCCCGGGTGACGGCTCCGGTCATGTGTCGTCAATGTGAAGACGCTCCCTGTGCCCAAGTCTGTCCGAACCATGCGATCTATCGTGAGGATAACCAGGTCAAGGTAGACCAGGAGAAATGCATTGGTTGCAAGACCTGTGCAATTGCCTGCCCCTATGGCGCGATGCAGGTTGTGACCCGGTCAGCCCGAAAAGGCTCCGGTCTGCTGGCCGTGGAAGAAACCCGGGCGGAAGCGCTCAAGTGCGATCTGTGCAGTGACAACCCGAAAGGGCCGGCCTGTGTCCGGGTATGTCCTACCGGTGCCCTGCGCATAGAAACCGCAATGGATCTTGAAGAAGCGGCTGCCAGAAAGCGGGATGCGGCCGCCATGGCGATGGAAGCCTGTCAGGCTTAATGTTTGTTTGACGCTTTTTACGAATCAAGTGGTAATCAATCGATGAAAAAAGTGAATACGGTGTGCCCGTATTGCGGGACCGGGTGCAAGCTTGACCTGCTGGTGGAAAACGACAAAGTGGTGGGGGCGGAACCCGCCAATGGCCGGACCAACCAGGGTGAGCTGTGCCTGAAAGGCTACTATGGCTGGGATTTTCTGAACGACACTAACCTGCTGACTCCGCGGCTGAAGAACCCGATGATCCGTCGCCAGAAGGGCGGAGAACTGGAGCCTGTCTCCTGGAAAGAGGCGATTGCCTTTGCCAGTGAAAAGCTCAAGGGGATCAAGGCCAAGTATGGCCCCGATGCCATCATGACCACCGGCTCTGCCCGTGGGCCGGGTAACGAGGCGAACTTTGTGATGCAGAAGTTTGCCCGTGCCGCCCTTGGCACCAACAACGTGGATCACTGCGCACGGGTGTGACACGCACCGTCAGTCTCCGGTCTGGAGACCACTGTAGGTAACGGAGCCATGAGCAACTCCATTACTGAAATTCAGGACACCAAGTGTCTGCTCGTATTCGGTTACAACGCGGCTGACTCCCATCCGGTTGTGGCAAAACACATTATCAAGGCCCGTCAGAATGGCGCCCAGATCATTGTCTGTGACCCACGCAAAATTGAAACTGCGCGGATTGCCGACCAGTGGCTGCCGTTGAAGAACGGGACCAATATGGCGCTGGTGAACGCCTTTGCCCATGTACTGATTGAAGAAGGTCTGTACGACCAT
Source organism: Endozoicomonas sp. Z74 (assembly GCF_057680865.1). Taxonomy (NCBI): domain Bacteria; kingdom Pseudomonadati; phylum Pseudomonadota; class Gammaproteobacteria; order Oceanospirillales; family Endozoicomonadaceae; genus Endozoicomonas; species Endozoicomonas sp. Z74. Next base: position 19,659 of record NZ_JBLYZI010000098.1, on the reverse strand, counting down.
GAGTATGTGGCCAATTACACCGAAGGGTTCGAGGAGTTCCGCCAGATCGTCGCCCGATACACGCCGGAGTACGCTGAGGAAATCACCGGTGTGCCTGCTGCCGATATTCGCAAGGCGGTTCGCACCTATGCTGCGGCTTCAGAATCCATGATTCTCTGGGGTATGGGCGTCACCCAGTATGGCCAGGCGGTGGATGTGGTTCGTGGCCTGGCCGGGCTGGCACTGCTCACTGGTAACTTTGGTCGCCGTGGGGTGGGCTGTGGTCCGGTCCGTGGCCAGAACAATGTTCAGGGGACCTGCGATATGGGGATGCTGCCCCATCAGTACCCAGGTTACCAGAGTGTTGAAGACGACGCTGTCCGGGCGAAGTTTGAGAAAGCATGGGGTGTTTCATTGTCGTCTAAACCGGGTTATCGCCTCACCAACCTGAACCACAAGGTTCACGACGGTGAATGCAAGGCGTTTTATATCTTCGGCGAAGACCCAGCCCAGACCGAGGCGGATCTGGCTGCCATGCGCAAGACCCTGTCCAATATGGAACTGGTGATTGTTCAGGACATCTTTATGACCCAGACCGCTGAAATGGCGGACGTGATTTTCCCGGCCACCAGCTGGGGGGAACATGAAGGGGTCTACAGCAGTGCCGACCGGGGCTTCCAGCGCTTCAGCAAGGCGATTACCCCGCCGGATAACGTCAAGACCGACTGGGAAATCTTCTGCCTGATGTCTGAGGCCATGGGGTACTCCATGTCGTACAGCAACACGAAGGAGATCTGGGATGAGATTCGTTCGTTGTGTCCCCTGTACGCCGGGGCTACTTACGAAAAGATGGAAGGACTGAAGTCGGTTCAGTGGCCCTGCCCGACGGAAGACCATCCAGGCACTTCCTGGCTGTTTGAGGGGAACCGGTTCACCACTGACAACGGCAAAGGCAAGTTGATTGCTGCAGAGTGGCGTCCTCCTCTTGAGCAGCCGGACAGCGACTACCCGCTGGTGCTTTCCACGGTCCGGGAAGTAGGGCATTACTCCTGCCGCTCCATGACCGGAAACTGTTCTGCCCTGCAGACCCTGGCCGATGAGCCGGGCTATGTGCAGATGCATCCGGACGATGCAAAGGCCCTGGGTATCCGTGATCAGCAGCTGGTCTGGGTCGCTTCCCGACGGGGTAAGGTGATCAGCCGGGCTGCCTGTAATGAACGGGTGAACAAGGGCGTGGTGTACATGACCTACCAGTGGTGGATTGGCGCCTGCAATGAGCTGACCATTGAGCATCTGGATCCCATCTCCAGCACACCGGAGTACAAATACTGTGCGGTGAAGGTGGAGCGGATTGAAGATCAGTCCTGGGCGGAAAACCATGTGCAGGTAGAGTACAGCGGTTTGAAGTCAAAACTGCGAAAAGCGGCCCGCGTTTAAGGGTATTTCCCGATGACAGTTAACCGGCAATAGCTGGTTAACTGGTTGGGTATTCATCAGACAGAGTCAGGGTAACCAATGCATTACAAGTCGATACAACTGCTTGTCAATGACGTGGAAACAAAGTGGGACCATGACTTTATCGCCCTGTCTGACAAATTGCTCGAAGCCCGGAGCTGTCTGGCATTTGTTGAAATACTCAATCAGTGCGAACTGGACTTCGTCCATCTTTCCGCCATTCACCTAGTCATTCACGATTACCTGGGAAAGGGATGTGCCATTTTTGGTGTCCATCCGGACACCGGTCGTGGTATTCAGCGGGAAAAACCGGCTTGCCCAATGCCCGATCATGCCCTGGCCGACCAGGAAAATGGGGAGCGGGAAATCATCAACCTGATGGAAGGTGAATATTTTGCGGCTCAATTTCCAGGGTTGAGATCCGACCCTCTCTATTCACGGCTGAAATCTTATTGTCAGTTTCCTCTGACCTCGGGCAGGCACCTGGGGGGCATTGAGTTCATCAGTAATGAGCCCCTGGCGTTTTCCGATGAGGTGCTGCCAAAGCTGAAACAGCTTTCCTATCTGATTACCACCATCCTTAACAGCGTTCTGCGTCGTGAACGCTACAGCCAGCAGGCGGTTGAGCTTCGTTCCGAGCGTGATTACAACCAGGTTCTGGTGGATGTGACCAATGCGGTGATCAGTCAGGACACCATCGAGAGCCTGATCTCCGATCTGTCCGGCTCATTACACACTTACTTTGATATTGAATACGTCAGCCTCAAGTACTTTTCAAAAAAACTCAATGTTTTTGAGTGCTACACCATCTGGCCGGGTAAAGATGACCGGGTTGCCTATACGATAGAAGACGCCGGCCAGGAATGTCTTCATGAGCTGAAAGCATTTAATAACCTTGAGCCTCAGGTGTTATGCAACGACTCCCAGGATGAGATGAATGGCATTTGTATTCTGCCATTGATTTTCCGGAATCAACCCCACGGAGTTATCCGGCTCGGCCACCGGGAGTGCGGATTCTTTAATTCCTGTGATCTGGATCTGCTGCAGAAGATTGCCGCCAGAACGGCAATGACCCTGCACAGTGTCCAGGTCTATCAGAAGGAGCATACTTCTGCGATGCCCCTGAACCGGGTCTCCCTGAACACCCGGGTTCACAAGCACCAGGTGTTCGGTGAAATCATCAGTCAGAGCAATGTGATGAACCAGGTGCTGGAAAAAGCGGCCATGGTGGCAGACAGCCATTGTACTGTATTGATTCTCGGGGAAACCGGCACCGGTAAAGAGCTGATCGCCCGGGCGATTCACCGGCTCAGTCAGCGCAGCGGTCGAGAGATGGTGAAAATGAACTGCTCTGCGGTGCCTTCCGGCCTGTTCGAGAGCGATCTGTTTGGCCATGAAAAAGGAGCCTTTACCGGCGCTCTTGCCCGGCGGGCCGGGCGTTTTGAACGGGCCGATAAAAGCACTCTGTTCCTGGATGAGATCGGGGATATGCCTCTGGATCTGCAGCCCAAGATGCTTCGGGTGCTTCAGGAGAGTGAGGTGGAGCGGGTTGGCAGTTATCAGCCCATTCCCGTGGATGTACGGGTGATTGCGGCCACCAACTGTGACCTGTTGAAGATGGTGGGGGAAAAGCAGTTCAGGAGTGACCTTTATTACCGGCTCAATGTTTTTCCCATCACTCTGCCGCCACTGCGTCGGCGGCGCGAAGATATACCGTTGCTGGTCAAACACTTTACGGAAGTGTTTGCCCGGAAGATGAACCGGAACATCTCCTGTATTTCTGAAGATGATATGGCCTGGCTCTGTGCCCAGTCATGGCCGGGAAATATCCGTGAGCTCAGAAATGTGATTGAGCGTTCAGTGATATTGACCCGGGGCAGTGTTCTTAATGTCTCCTATGAAGAGACCCGCTCCAGAGCAGAAACCCCGGCGACACCGATGGAGTTTCTGGTGTCGGGAAATGATTCACCGGGGGGGGGCAGCGCTCAATCTGGCACTGCAGGCTTTGTTGACGACTCTATTACAGGCACTTCTGCCCCTGCACAGAACGTTGACAGGGACCGGATTATCCAGGCTCTGAAGAATTGTAATGGCGTGGTGGCTGGTCCGCGGGGAGCTGCACAGCGGCTGGGCATGAAAAGAACGACTCTGCTTTCCCGGATGAAACGCCTGGGCCTGTCGGCCAGGGATTTCAGCTGGGCAGCTAGCGGGTCCGGGCAGTAAGGGATTTAAGTGAATGGTTTCTATGACGCGCTCTGATGGACGACACCTATGGACAGTCTAGTAACTTTTGTTAATGAGTATGACATTCCGGGGAGTGAAACCGCCGGGAATAAAGTCCCCAGGAATAAAGCGATGGGCCCTGGATATCAGTCCGTTCCCGTCTGTCGAATCGGTGGGAGGGAGAGCACTTCATTTGAAGTGTCAGTGACCAGCGATGTGCTGGTGGAAGAAGTCCCCGTTGCCATTGTCTACAACGGCATTTCCCATGCGGTACTGATGGGTCTTCCTTCTGATCTGGAGGATCTGGCGGTTGGCTTTTCCCTGACCGAGGGAATTATCGATGATTTTGCCGATGTTCGGGACATGGAGGTCACTTCGGGCTGTTCCGGTATTGAAGTGGCGGTGGATATTTCCCCCCGCTGTTTTCAGCGCCTGAAATCAAGAAGGCGGAGTCTGGCAGGTACCACCGGGTGTGGGATATGTGGTACCGAACAGTTATCCCATGTCAGCCGGGAGCTACCCGGGGTAGCAAAGCGGCTGGTGATGGATGCCCGACAGATTGATCGTGCTTTTGAGCAACTGAAACAGCAGCAATGGTTGAATCACCAGACGGGGGCCACCCATGCTGCCGGATGGTTAAATGCCAAGGGCGAACTGTCCGCGGTGAGGGAAGATGTGGGGCGGCATATTGCCCTGGATAAATTGATCGGCCATCTGGCCCGGAAGGGCTTCTGTGGAGGGGCGGCTCTGGTTACCAGTCGGGCCAGTTTTGAAATGGTCCAGAAAGCGGTAGTGGCGGGCATCGAAGGACTGTTTGCCATTTCCGCCGTGACCCGGAAAGCGGTGACGCTGGCGGAGCAGTCCAACCTGACCCTGGCAGGTTTCTGTCGCCCGGGGCGATTGAGTGTTTACACGCACAGTGACCGGATCCGGGAGGTGCAATATCCGTCAGAAGAGCCCGCTACTGTTTCTGTTGAGGTTGCCTGAACAGTGAACAGGCTGGCTTCTCTATCAACCGAACCCAGGGTGCGTAAAGTCATCAAGGTGTCTGGTATTGTCCAGGGGGTGGGGTTTCGCCCTACGGTTTACCGGCTGGCGGTTGAGCGTCAGCTGTCCGGTTTTGTGCTGAACAATGGGCAGGGTGTTCGCATTGAGGTAGAAGGCCCGGTGATAGGAGTTGAGAGCTTTCAGAGGGCTCTGACTGCGGAAGCGCCGCCACTGAGCCGTATCGATCAGGTGGATGTTGAGGAGAGCCCGTTGGCCAGTGACCGTGAGTTTGTTATCCGCTCCAGTGACAGCCGTCGGGTGACGGATATCAGCATACCGGCGGATAAGGGAGTCTGTTCTCACTGCCTGAAGGAGACGTTTGAGCCAGGCAACCGCCATTACCGATACCCATTTACCAACTGCACACACTGTGGGCCAAGGTACAGTCTGGTTCGGCAGTTACCCTATGATCGCCCGGCCACCAGTATGTCGGCATTTGATATGTGCCCTGCCTGTGCGAGGGCATACAGCGACCCGCTGGATCGCCGTTACCACGCTCAGCCGGTCAGCTGCAATCACTGTGGACCCCAGCTGCGGCTCACTGATTCTGAGGGTGTTGTGCTGGCCCGTCGGGACGAAGCCATGATGGGCGCGGTAGATGCCCTGAAACAGGGAAAGATTGTCGCTGTCAAAGGCATTGGCGGGTTTCACCTGATGTGTGACGCCAGTCGTACCGGTGTGGTCGCCCGGCTGCGGGAGGGCAAATGCCGTCCTCGAAAGCCTCTGGCTATTATGGTGAACAGTCTTGAAATGGCTGAACCGTTCGTGGTTGTGACGCCGAAGGAACGGGAGCTGCTTAGTTCTCCGGAACGGCCGGTAACCCTGTTAAGGAAAAGGTCCGGAAAAAAGGCGGCAGGTTGTCTGGCGGAAAATATTGCGCCGGGTGTTCCCTGGTTGGGAGTGATGCTGGCCTACACGCCTTTGCACTACCTGTTAATGGAGTCCATTGAAACTCCGCTGGTGGCTACCAGTGCCAACCGGTCAGGCATGCCCATGTTGACGGAGTGCACGGACGTGATTGAGCAACTGGGGAGTCTGGTGGACCGGGTTCTGGACCATAATCGCCCGATTGTTCATGCCTGTGATGACAGTGTTGCCCAGATAGCAGGAGGCTGTCGTCAGATTCTGAGGCTGGGACGAGGCTATGCTCCCCTGATCCTCCCCCTGGAAAAGGAGGTTGACCGTCCACAGCTGGCTCTGGGCGCCCAGCAGAAAGTCAGCATCGCCCTGGCGAGGGGGCGGCAGATGGTGGCCGGGCCCTACCTGGGGGATCTGGACAGCCTTGAGATGGAGGCATGGTTCAGTGATCACTTGAGAGATATGAGAGACCTGACCGGTATTGAGCCTCAAAGGGTGATTTCAGACCGGCATCCGGAATATGCAACCACCCGGATGGCGGCCAGCATGAACTCCGAGGATGGAAGAGAGTTAACGGCGGTTCAGCACCACCACGCCCATATTCTTTCGGTAATGGCAGAACATCAGTTGACCGAAGAAGTTCTGGGCTTTGCTTTTGACGGCACCGGATACGGTGATGACGACCATGGCCTTGAACAAAAAGCTTTCCGTAAAAAAGGCAGCGGTCTGATTTGGGGCGGTGAAGTTTTGCTGGCGGATGTACACCAGGCCCGGCGTTGTCATCACCTGAAGCCGTTCCGGTTAATCGGTGGCGAGCAGGCCATCAAAGAGCCTGCCCGTATCCTTCTGGGAATGCTGCTGGAGTATTACCGGCCGGACCAGATTCGTGCCATGGACCTCCCTTCTTTCCGATACCGACCTGAGACCTGGCTGGATAACCTCTATGCCGTCTGGCAGAACGCCCAGCGCTCCCCGTTAACCACCTCCATTGGGCGGATGATTGATGGTTGGGCCAGTCTTCTTGGATTGGTGGATTCGGTAGCTTTTGAAGGGGAGTGTGGCCTGGCTCTGGAAAATGAAGCGGTAACCGGTCAATCCATTGCCTTGCAAGCCCCGGCTTTTTATCTGGCGGATGACGGTGTTATCCAATGGGATCGTCAGCTGGAGTGGTTTATCCAGCATCGTCGTCAGTTGTCTGTACCGGATATGGCAAGCACCCTGCTGACGTCTATTGCCCGGTTGGTGATTGATATTGCTGACCGGTATCCGGATCACAAAGTGGTGGTCAGCGGTGGTGTATTCCAGAACCGCACTCTTATGGACAATCTGATGGACACCCTGGCGACCCGTTTCCCGTCCCGGAAACATCCGTTATTAATGTCAGAAAACCTGCCCCTCAATGATGGCGGAATATCCGTGGGCCAGTTATGGCATGGGTTGATGTCACACCCGTAATTACTTGACAGGCCGTACTTCGGGAGTGTGGGAGACCATACCCCCGGGACTTTTGCGGCAACCTCACACTCTGGTTTAGTTTTTTATGTGTTTATGTATTCCCTCAAAAATCATTGAGCTTTATCCGGACAGTACTGCCCTGGTGGACACTATGGGCGTCCGGAAACAGATCAGCACCCATCTGTTAAGTGAGCCGCTTTCGGAAGGGGATTACCTGCTGATCCATGTGGGGTTTGCCATCAGCCGGATTGATGAGCAGGACGCCTTGGCGAGCCTTAAAGAGTACCGGAAGCTGATGGAGGAAATGGGTGAGGAAGAGATTAAGGCGATGTTGATATGAGCGCTGATATGAATGCGGACAGCAAAGAGGTTCATGGGCTGTACACCGGCTTCAGAAATCCCGCCGTCATCAGGGCTCTGGTGAAAAAAATCACCTCCCTGGCGGAACAGCTGACGGAGCCGGTGAATATTATGGAGGTATGCGGAGGCCATACCCACACCATTATGAAGTATGGCCTTAACCAGCTGCTGCCGGAGCCTATTGAGTTTATTCACGGCCCTGGCTGTCCGGTCTGCATCATGCCGAAAGAGCGGATCAACCATGGGGTGGAACTGGCGGAATCTCCGGAGGTTATCCTGGTGACGCTGGGCGACATGATTCGTGTGCCTGGTTCCCGGGGCAGCCTGGCGGAATGCCGGGCCCGGGGAGGGGATGTCCGGGCCGTTTATGATCCCATGGATGCCCTGAAAATTGCCCGGGATAATCCGGATAAGAGGGTCGTCTATTTTGCCATCGGTTTTGAAACCACCACTCCCATGACCACCGTATTGCTGGAACTGGCAGAACAGCAGCAGGTCCGCAACCTCTATTTTCATATCAATCATGTCCTGGTGCCGCCAGCGGTCAGGGCGGTTCTGGCCGATGGCCGTTCCAGGGTGAATGCACTGATTGGCCCTTCCCATGTGAGTGTTGTGGCCGGGGCAAAAATCTATCAGCCCCTGGTGGATGAGTATGGTGTGCCGGTGGTGGTCAGCGGATTCGAGCCGGTGGATGTACTGGAGTCGATTCTGGCCATTGTTGAGCAGAAGCTGGCGAGTAAGCCCGAGCTGTCTATTCAGTATTCAAGGGCGGTGACATGGGAAGGTAACCGGTCTGCCCAGGAAAAAATAGCAGCCGCCTTTTCCCTGAGAACGGATTTCCGCTGGCGGGGACTTGGGGATATTCCCGGTTCAGCGTTGCAGTTGAAGGAAGAGTTTGCCCACCGTGATGCGGAGCTGATCTTTTCAGACCGGCTATCCCACAAGGAAATCCCGGACCACAAAGTGTGTATCTGCGCAGATATTCTCCGGGGACACGCAAAACCAAACCAGTGTCGTGCTTTTGGCAAGGCCTGCAACCCTTCCCGGCCGATGGGGAGCTGTATGGTCAGCTCCGAAGGGGCCTGTAATGCCTACTTCCGCTACTCCGATATGGCTGCTCAGTGATTTGTAAGATTAATTGTAAGAAATAACGATGATGAAAACCGTTCAATTGAGTCACGGCAGTGGCGGCGAAGAGATGGGCAGTCTGGTAGAGAAGCTGTTTTACCGGCACTTCAATAACGACATTCTGCTCAGGGCGGAAGATGCCGCAGTGCTGCCCATGAATGGCCCGGTAGCTTTTACAACAGACAGTTTTACTGTGTCTCCCCTGTTTTTCCCCGGAGGCAATATTGGCAAGCTGGCGGTGGCCGGTACGGTGAATGACCTGGCCATGGCTGGAGCCAGGCCTCAGTACCTCAGCAGCAGCTTTGTGATTGAGGAGGGCTTCTCTTTCGGGGCTCTCACCGACATTGTTAAAAGCATGCAGGCGGAACTGGAGAAGTCCGGGGCGAGCATTGTCTGTGGGGATACCAAAGTGGTACCCAGGGGGACCCTTGAGGGGCTGATTATCAACACCAGTGGTATTGGGACCGTGCAGTACCCTGGCCTGTCTGCCAGCCATGTGCAGGACGGAGATGCGATTCTGGTTTCCAGAAATATTGGCTGCCATGGCAGTTGTATTCTGATGGCCAGGGATGAGCTGAAAATGGAGTCGGAGCTGGTCAGTGACTGTGACACGCTCTGGCCCGTGGTCAATAAACTGATTGAGTCCGGTGTTCTGCTTCATGCCCTCAGGGATGCGACCCGGGGGGGGCTGGCGGCGGTGCTGAATGAGTGGGCAAATGCCTCCCGAGTTCAGATCGAGGTGAACGAAGAGCGAATTCCCGTGCTGGATGAAGTGCGGGGGTTGTGTGAACTCTACGGTTTTGAACCCTGCGATCTGGCTAATGAAGGCACCATGATCCTGGCTGTTCCCGAAAAGGAAGTTGACAGGGCTCTGCAGGTGCTCAGGCAGTTTAATAACGACGCCTGTTGTATTGGTCATGCCTGTGTTTCTGACAGGCACAAAGTGGTTCTCAAATCCCCCTGGGGCAGCAGCCGTTATATGGAAATGCCCCGCGGTGAACTGTTGCCGCGTATTTGTTAAAGGCTGTTGATATGCATGAAATGTCCCTGGCCATGAACGTCATTGACCTGGCGGAAGAGCACTGCAGAAAACAGGAAGGCCAGCCCGTCCGCCGGATTACCGCGCTTTGGCTGGAGATTGGTGCTTTGTCCTGTGCCACTCCGGAAACCATTCGCTACTGCTTTGAGATTGCTTCCCGGGAAACCCTGGCGGAAGGTGCCTTCCTGCATATCCACAAGCCTGTCGGAGAGGCCTGGTGCCTGGATTGTGAAGCGACGGTTCCCCTGGAAATACAGGGGGCACCCTGTTCGAACTGTGCCGGATTTAATTTGAAACTGACGCAGGGTGATGAACTGCGCATTAAGGAAATTGAGGTCGAATAATATGTGTGGTGTTTGTGGGTGTGGCGACAGCCGGATTGAAGGCAGCCCTGAGCGTAATAACAGCACTGAGCAGAGCGGTGATAGAAGTCATGGACACTCCCATGTTCATGATCATTCCCATGGGCCAGCGACGGTGATCGTTCATCACCATCACTATTATTATCCACAGGGGCAGAATGGCTCTGTTGCGGTTGATAGCCATGGTTCCGGGCATCATCACCCCTCTTCAAACCACTCTTCAAATAAAACGTTTAATCAAAAGGGTGAGGAGCAGGGTTTACGCTATTATCCCGAAGAGAATCAGGGAGAGGACCATGGAGAGCCGGGCATCAGCCAGCGTCGTTTGATGAAGATTGAACGGGATGTTCTGGATAAAAACAACCATCTGGCCCGTCATAACCGGGAGCACTTCCGTGAAGGGGGACAACTGGTATTGAACCTGGTGTCCAGCCCGGGCTCCGGTAAGACTACACTGCTGGTGGAAACCCTGAAAACGCTGAAGGGCAAGCGTTCCTGTGCCGTGATCGAGGGGGATCAGCAGACGACCAATGACGCTGACCGTATCCGCGCAACAGGTACCCAGGCATTACAGATCAACACGGGCAAGGGCTGTCATCTGGATGCCCGGATGGTTCATGATGCCTGTCACAAACTGGCGCTGGAAAACGACTCGCTGCTGTTTATTGAAAATGTGGGCAACCTGGTCTGTCCCAGTAGTTTTGATCTTGGGGAAAAATACAAGGTGGCCATTCTGTCGGTGACTGAGGGGGAAGACAAACCTCTGAAATACCCCAATATGTTTGCCGCTTCCCAGCTGATGATTATCAATAAGATTGACTTGCTGCCTTATGTTTCCTTTGATGTGGAGCAGTGCATTGAAAATGCCAGAAAGGTGAATCCTTATATTCAGGTGATTCAGCTATCGGCTACTACAGGGGAAGGGATGTCGGCCTGGTTGAGTTGGTTGGAACAGGCCTGAGAAAAAAGCCTTGAATAAGGGAGTGTCCTTCAATGGCTTGCCAAACCTGAGTTTTATGGCTGAAGGAACGTCTGCCCAAAATGAGTAGAGGTTCAGGCGATTAAGTAAGGAAGTCCTGGCCAGGGACTTCCTTACGCTTGTTTCCAGCTTAAGCAGCCTGCCAGCTGGCAGCGATCACCGGACTGATCTGGTCCCGGGTCTCCTGGGGTAGCTGGACATCTCCTGCCGGAGGTGCATCGAACGCAGCCATTGCATTGACCAATGAATCCACCTGATTTGCATACAGTACACTCTCTCCCACATGGAATTCATCAACGCGATACTTGCCCGTATCGACAGCGGCATCAGAAAACCATCGCTCCACAGTCAGTTGGTCATTGCTTCCGATAACACTGATTTGAAGGTGACTCCCTTTTTGGGAAAACCATAGGTCATCGATTGTTAAACCGGAAATATCAATAATATCCAGCTCGTTTTCACTGGCATCATTGATTCGGTCCTTTCCGGCACCCATGCCAAAGTGATAGGTATCATTCCCGAGACCACCGGCCATAAGGTCATTACCAGTGCCTCCATCAAGGAAGTCGTCGCCTTTGTCTCCATAAAGCGTATCCTGACCTGACTTCCCGTAGAGGGTGTCATTTCCGTTACCGCCATTCAGGGTGTCGGCACCATTGCCACCATCCAGCCAGTCAAGACCATCCCCGCCCTGAAGGAAATCATCCGAGCCACCGCTGTAAAGACTATCGTTGCCAGATGCCCCGTATAACTGGTCAGCGCCATCACCTCCGATCAGGTGGTCATTCCCGCTCCCTCCGTCAAGCCAGTCGTCTCCAGCCTCGCCTTTTAGCAAATCATCATCATTATTGCCGAAGAGAACATCATTGCCCGTGCCTCCCACCAGCTCATCATTACCAAAGCCGCCTTTCAGTTCATCATGGCCAGCACCACCATTGAGCCAGTCGTCCCCGCCTTCACCCTGAAGGCTGTCGTTATCATTATTCCCATAGAGCCGGTCATTGCCACCCCCGCCAAGCAAGAGGTCGTCCCCGGCCGAACCGGACAGCGTATCATTGCCACCATCTCCCATCAGCGTGTCATTGCCATCCGCCCCTATCAGCTCATCGTTGCCGCTGCCCCCCATAAGCTCATCATCCCCGGTGCCGCCATTGAGCCAGTCATTTCCGCCGTCACCTTCCAGCCGGTCATTTTCACTGTTACCGTAAAGGGTGTCATTACCAGCTCCTCCCAGGAGAATGTCGCTGCCAAAAGAACCCGTCAGGGTATCATTACCGCTATCACCAAACAGCTCATCATCTCCGTCCATTCCATACAGGTCGTCATTACCGGCACCACCCAGGAGCCTGTCGTCACCCAGTCGGCCCATCAGCAGGTCGTTACCTTCTCCCCCCATAAGCGTGTCATTGAAGCCACTCCCCAGCAGAGTATCGTTTCCACCATTTCCAAGGAGGAACGCTGGCAAGTCTTCGCTGGCAATCAAATCATTACCGTGACCTCCTACCTCGAGGAAACCGAACACTTCATTATCAAAGTGTTCCTGTAATTGGGGATGGTCGTCCATGGCATCTACAAGCTTCTGCTTGAACACTTTGTCCAGAGTATGGTCATACTCAATTAAGGTCACGGCGATGATCAGTTCTTCTGTTACCTGTTCAGAGCCGGGGGGCAGCTCAGAAAGGGCATCAACGATTCTGTCAAAGGTCTGTTCAACGACTTCCTGGCGGGTTTCATCATAACGGAGCAAATCATTTTCTGCGTCATAACTCATTCCCGGCAGCCGGTCGTCCAGCAGCCCATTGGCCACTGAAAACTTGGCCAGCATATTGCGGTTTATTTCATTCCACTGTTGCTGAAAGTAGGCAACAGGTCCCAGCACAGACCAGTCAATCAGGCTATGGTTGTGGTATTCATCATCCAGTACTTCTGAGTTTCTTCCACCGGCGTATGCCTGAATCAGTGCCAGCTGTTCAACGGAGTAAGACACCGATTCAAACGATTGAACCCCGTCGGCATTATAATCAAAACTCACCCGGCCCGTAGTTTCATCCAGGGAACCCAGGTCACCTAACCCAAGGTTAACCAGCTCAGCGTTTTCAGTGCTGGCCCACATGTGGAGAACGCTGTCCAAATCCGTAGCCAGCTGACTCAGGGAAGGACTTTCCAAAAGGTCAAAGACAGCATTTTTCAGGGCGGGGCTCATACTCATGGCAATATGCAGATCAGCCATGGTGCCATATCCCTTGATATTGGCTACCTGCCTGACGCTTTCATCCAGTGTGTAATCACCAATGAAGTGGCTGTAGGAAGCCTCAGTCCAGAGATCCACATCGGCCGCTTCACCCCGGGTACCATCCGTCCAGGTAAACTCACCCTTATGGGTAATCGTGCCTTTGTCGGCCATCTGTCCGAAAACCGAGCCTGCCACCTCATGATTTGCCAGAGAGATACTTTGAATGCCCGCTGCTGATAACGTTTTCAGCTCCCCATCCTGGCTTGAGGCATCGCTGTTAGCATCCTGCCATACCAGTAATTCGCCAAAACGTTCATCATGACGATCAATGATGCCATCGCCGTTGGAGTCCAGCCCTGCCAATTCTTCAAATCCGGTTTGCGTGTCGTCACCAAACAGTTCCGAAAGACCGTTGATGACCCCATCCTGATTGGCATCCAGGGCCAGGAAGCCGTCACCGGAAGAAATCCAGGAAGTCTGTATGGCAAAGTCCGGGTTATTAATGGAGAAGTAGGTGTTGTGCTCCCTGGCATTCACCAGCTTGACACCATCCCCATTCAAATCGAGCACCAGGGGGTCAAAGCTGTCTCCCCAATCATCGCCTCCATAGCTGTAGTCATCGTACCAGCTGTTTTCGTATTCACTGGCTGCCCAGTCGGTGAAGTCCGTCGCGACCTCATCGGTCCAGCTGGTAAAATCCTCATACGTTTCTTCGGTATAATCCGTGACATCACCCCAGAAGTCTTCGGCCATATCAGAGAACAAATTCCAGCCCTCTTCAACCGTATCGGTAAAACTGTCCCAGCCTTCACTCACCCACTCGGTAGTACTGTCCCAGGCTTCTTCCAGGGCATCGGTGGTGGCATCGTACACACTGTCCAACGTCTCAGAGACACCGGTCCATGCCTGGTCAAAGGCATCACCTATGTCTTCAACAAAACCTTCAATCGTATCGGTGGTGCTGTCCCAGGCTTCGCCGATCACTTCCGAGGTTGAGTCCAGGGCATCACTGATGCCACCGCTTAAATCATCAACCACCGTTTCTGTGATGTCGGAGATTTCCACAAAAAAGTCTTCAAAAAAGCGGGTCACTTCATCAAAAGTCTCTTCTGCCAAAGCAGCAGTATCATCAAATACCTCCGTAAGCCAGTCGGCCGCACTGTCGGAGGCCTGAACAATCTCATCCATGGCCTCCTTAACCTGCTCCTCCGTCCATTCATAGGCGGCATTCAGGGCATCTGTTCCGTCTTTTATCAGCCCGACCACCTCATCCATGGCCTCGGCCGCAGCATCGGACAGCTTATGAAAGGGGTCTTTTGGCCAGGAGTCAATTTCATCGGGAGTGGGGTTGGCGGAGGCCCCTTCTGGTGGAGTGCGTAAAAAATCAACAAAATTCGTGATCGTATGCTGTTGATAGAGGGAATATGCATAGAATGCCGCTGCAAGGGCCGGGTTAGCGGAATTCATAAACAGATAAGCGGTGGCAGCATATATCGAAGCATTACCTTCGGTATTGACTTCCACTTCGCGGCCCAGAAACTCGCGGTCAGATACAGCACTGAAAATCGAACCGTCTTCTGTATAGTTGATGAGCTCTCCCACCCCCTTGGCCGTCAGCCCATGTTTATCCAGGTAACTCTGGTAGCCTTCGTCCTGCACAATGGCACTGGCCTGGGGGGCATCAAAGGTACTGCCTCCCAGGCCAAAGGTGTGGGCAATGACCTGGGCATGGCCACCGCCCAGTGAATGGCCTGTGACATCAATGGTGATGCCCGGGTGTTCTTTTTCAAGGTGCTCGATGATCTGCCTGGAATAGTCCAGGGATTTTTCAAACTGCTGATGAAATCCCCCCGTCATAAAGTCAGCATCGGCCGACAGGTCGTTGGGATCTGTAACCTGGGTACCGGCCACTGTGATCACGGCATAGTGACTGCCATCATCCAGCGTTTTGATATAGGTATCGATTTGCAAGCCACTGGGAATATGGTCATTTTTAATATCAGAAACAACCTTTGTGAAATCGTTTTGATCATTCCCGTCTTCATTGTCGTTAATTTTCTTGTCTCTTTCCTCATTGTCCTTATAGACCTCTTCAGATAACAGGGCGTGTTCATAAATAGTACTCATCGCTGCTTCCTTTTGCTTTTTTATTGATCACCAGAAAAACGTTTTTTGACAAGATCCAGCGTTGTTTTACCTTTCCTGTCACGGTCACTCGCCCTATTTACTCGATCCATAAAACTCCTGGGTATTTGCGCTCTGTACATAACCTTGCGGTCTTTAAAAAAGTCTTCGCCGAGATCATAAAAAGTGATCGCTGGAATCCCTCTTTCCTCCGTTGGCAAAGAAGAGCACAAGGTATTCACACTTATAAAATCGACCTCTTTAAGAAGTTCTCGATCAAATGCTGTAACCCAGAATCCGCCATCTCCATACTTCTCGTCAAAAGTATTGAAGCCAGAGTTTAATGTGTAATCAATCAACGGCAAACCAAGCATTCCCTTACGGCTGTTATGCTTACCGGGAACTCCAGGGTCATAGTAAAAACTTTCCTCTTTTTTTTGAGGTAGTAAGAACCGGGCAGAGTTTTTGTTGTTTCTTACTTTAAAGCCCTGGGGACGGTCATCCTTCCAGGGCAGGTTGGCATTTTTTGGAATGTACAGATCAAAACGACACTTCAGATCTTGTGAACAGGCAGAGGGGTCCCTGAAAAAACCACAGGTCACCGACGACTGGGGTTCCACGCGAAACGCCACCGCATCGGCACCTGCAAGGCGGTCATCCACCCACTGTTCCGCCATGCCATAGCGTTTGGCAAAGGCCGAGGTGTAGACCCAGGTAAAGGGGTCCTGTAAAGCCCCTGAACTGGCATCTTTCGCCCCCGTTTTAAGATGTTCCGTAACCTCTCTTTCATCGCCGGAAATACCCCCGGACGATACCCCATAAACCGTTTGCGGCAGCCAGATACCCAGGCCATACACCGCCAGTAACCTTAACCATTTCATACGGATACTCCATAAGGCCTTATCATTCTCAAGCGACCACTTCAGATAACAGGGCGTGTTCATAAATAGTACTCATAGCTGCTTCCTTTTGCTTTTTTATTGATCACCAGAGAATCGTTTTTTTACAAGATCCAGTGTTGTCTTGTTTTTTCTGTCACGGTCACTCGCCCTATTTACTCGATCCATAAAACTCCTGGGTATTTGCGCTCTGTACATAACCTTGCGGTCTTTAAAAAAGTCTTCGCCGAGATCATAAAAAGTGATCGCTGGAATCCCTCTTTTCTCCGTTGGCAAAGAGGAGCATAGTGTGTTTACGCTTATAAAATCGATTTCTTCAAGAAGCTCCCGATCAAATACGGTAACCCAAAATCCACCACCTCCGTACTTCTCGTCAAAAGTATTGAAGCCAGAGTTTAACTTGTAGTTAATCAACGGCAAACCAAGCATTCCCTTACGACTTTGATGCCTAGCAACATTAGGTTCATAAAAGAAATTTTCCTCTGGAATTTGAGGTATCAAAAACCGGGCAGAGTGTTCGTTGCTTCTTACTTTAAAGCCCTGGGGACGGTCATCCTTCCAGGGCAGGCTGGCATTTTTCGGGATGTACAGATCAAAACGACACTTCAGATCTTGTGAACAGGCAGAGGGATCCCTGAAAAAACCACAGGTCACCGACGACTGGGGCTCTACCCGAAATGCTACCGCATCGGCACCAAGTAACCGGTCATCCACCCACTGTTCCGGCATACCATAGCGTTTTGCAAACGCTGATGTATAAACCCAGGTAAAGGGGTCTTTCAAGACTTTCTCTGGTTCCCCTGTTTTGACATTTTCCGGAACCACTCTTTCACCGCTGCCAATGACTTCGGATGAGGTTCCATAAACCGTTTGCGGCAGCCAGATACTCAGGCCGTATAACACCAGTAACCTTAACCATTTCATATTGCTATCCCGTTATGCCTAAGGATTTATCCTGTAATAAATTCCCCGTTTCCGCTCACCCTGAGCTTGTCGAAGGGGGGGCAGAACTCCATAAGCTCAACCCGAGGCAGGCTCACCCGTCAATTTGCCATCAGGACTGTGAAAATAAGCTGAATTCACTCGATCCATAAAGCTGCGTGGAAGTTGGGCACTGTAGACCGCGCTTCGGTTTTCAGTGTTCTTTTTATTGGATTCACCGGACTTGTAAACAGTAATGGCGGGTATCCCCTGTTTTTTCTCTGGCAGGGCGGAGCAGCGAGTGGTGGTGCTGATGAAATCAGTTTCTTTGAGATAGTCTCTATCAAAAAATTCGATCGAGAATGCGCCATGTCCATATTGTGCATCAAACGAGTTAAAGCGCGAATTCACGGTATACCTCATCGAAAACAAGCCCCCTGGGCTGTTTTGAGTGTTATGTGGATTCAATGCCGTCGGATCATACATAAACTCATCTTCTTTTCTCTGGGGTACCAGAAACCGGGCGGAATGCACGCTGCTTCTGCTGTTAAACCCCTGGGGTCGATCGTCTTGCCAGGGGAGGTTGGCTTTTTTCGGGAGATAAAAATCAAAACGGCATTCCAGGATCTGCCGACAGTCGTCCTGGCCTTCCCCAAAACCACAGGTTATCGAAGGCTGAGGTTCCAGCCGAAACGCCACCGCATCTGCGCCTTGTATCTGGTCATCCACCCACTGTTCGGGCATACCATAACGCTTTGCAAACGCCGACGTGTAGACCCAGATATAGGGGTCTTTTAAAAAGATGCTGGGGCTTCGTTTAATGGCGTTTTCCGGATAAAACAGATCGGCATAAGTGACGGTTACTCTGGGAGCCGCCCCAGTCACCAGTTGTGGAAGTAAAACTCCCAGACAAAGCACCGCCAGTAACTTTAACCCCTTCATACAGCAAACCTCTGCGTGTTATCGTTCACGAATACTCTCCTGCTTAAACCGCAACAGCGGGCTTAAAAAATACTCAATCAGTCGTCTTTGCCCGGTTTTGATCTCCACCGCTACGCTCATGCCCGGTGACAGGTTCACCCTGCGGTTGTCTACCTGCATCCAGTCTTTTTCGATCTGGACATTGACCAGATAACGCAGGCCCTGCTCTTCATCGGCCACGGCATCGTTGGAAATTTGTGTCAGTGCCCCATCAATCAAACCGTATTTGGTGAAGTTGAATGTGTCGATTTTGACCGCGGCCCTCTGCCCTTCCTGCACAAACCCGATGTCTTTGTTAAGTACCCAGGCTTCCACTTCCATGGTGGCTTCAGAAGGAACGATCTGCATCAAAGCCTGAGCCGGTTGTACCACACCACCCACAGTATGTACCTGCAACTGCTGGACGGTGCCATTAATGGGTGAGGTGATCTGCTGCTGTTCGTGGAGCTCTTTTGCCTTGATCCGCTCCTGCTCCAGACTGGCCAGTTGTCGATGGAGCTGCTCCTGTTGATCCAGACTTTCCCTTCGTTTTTGGGCATGGAGGCTGAGCAGCTGGTTTTGAATCTCTTCCTGTTCCGCTGCCAGCTGTTGCACAGCAGCCTGTTGCGCCTTGATGTCCTCTTCCAGCTCAATGCGTTTTTGTTCCAGCTCCAGGTATTGGACTTTGGAGCCGTAGTTCTTTTTATACAGACCCTCCATTGCCTTCGTGCGCTCTTCAATCAACGGCAGTACCCGTTGCAGTTTGGTGACGACGGCCTCAATGGTCTGCTGTTCTGCGCCCTTGCTTTTGATCTGGCTTTTCAGGGTGTTGCTGGCGGTGGTGCAGTCCTCTATCTGCTGGGTCAACAGTTGCTGTTCAAACGTCAGCTGTTCTTTATTGCGCTCACCGGGTTTCAGGTGGTTGTTCAGTGCGGGTACAGCCCGTCCCGATGCTTCTGGTTGGTCCAGGTAAGTAACAAACGCCTGCTGTCGAGCCAGCTGCAAGGCAAGGGCTGCTATTTCCTGTTTTAACCGCACCCGCTCCGCTTCGGTGACCGTATCCACCAGGGTGATCAGCGGGTCACCGGCTTTGACTTCATCTCCTTCTCGCACATGGATGGCCTCCACCTCACCAATCACCATGGGTTGAATGGTTTTGACCCGTTCACCGGGGACGATTTTCCCCTGGGCCGTAGCCACAATGTCGATTTTTCCCACACAGGCCCAGACAATGGCCACCACAAACAGCACCGCAATCACCTTGATGATCATTCGACTGACCGGGCTCGCAGGGGTGTCTTCCACCTCCAGGGCCGCTGGCAGAAACTGCCGACGAGTGTTGTCCAGAGCATCGCGGTTTTCCAGGCGGCCCAACAGGCGCTCGGTGATACTTGTAAACAGGGATTTCATTTACACCACCTCCCGCAAGCCATGCTGATGGGCATTCAGCCTTGCATAATGGCCACCCAGTTTCACCAACTGATCGTGGTGACCCCCTTCCACAATGCGTCCCTTATCCATCACAATAATCCGGTTGGCGTTGCGCACCGTGGACAGGCGATGGGCAATAATAAAGACCGTGCGCCCCTGACTGATCCGCTTCATGTTCTGCTGAATAATGTGTTCCGATTCATAAT